>NZ_JBHYHC010000033.1:0-81446 GCF_042738955.1 Umezawaea sp. NPDC059074 | reverse complement strand
GCCCGGTCCTGAGTCGCAGATCGCGGAGTCGTCGGCCGAACGCCGTAGCCCTCACCCCCTCGTCGCCGCCGCTCCCGACGCCGACGGACAACTCCGGCGGCGAGGGGTTCTCCAACACCACGTCATGATTGCGCAATCGCAACGGTGACCCTTCCGTCAAATCTGGCGACGAGCGCCAAAGGCGGTTATCAATCCGCAGTCCCGTTCACAACTACTCCCCCAGTGACACCTCGACCGAAGGCGCCTGCTCCGTTGTCGTACCCGACCTTGCATGATCAAGTTCCCCGTAAATGAGCAACGAGGAGAATTCGAATCTATATTTTTGTCCATCACCTGTTCGGCGCAATTAGATTATGGCACCTCATGTGAAATCCGTGTGATACCCGAGAAGGCGTTAGCATTGCCAATCGATATTGGCAAGAACGAGGAATCCCGATTATCGCAAATAAACTGCCTGCGCATATTTTTTCGTAAAGAAAGTCACAACACTCCACCATAACCGCAGGTGACGGCACCTCACCGGGTCATCACTCGACTGAGCCGAGTCAATTGTCAACCACGGCCGAACTAATCAAGCGGCACCAAACGAGACCCCACCCCCTCGCCTTTACCAAAAATTAAAGCGCGAAGGCACGACCGCGTCCACTCCGTGCCCCACACCGACCCGACACGACTACCCGTTCTGGCACACCTGTGCCACTGCGCCCTCTCACAGCAGCCAGGACGTCGTGGGCCGATCGAGCGGTGGCGGACGCCTATTTCCCCGGAGATCAATTCATTCGAGAACACGCTCCCCTGAGGCAGAAATTAAGCGAAACTGCCTCACGACTTCCTATTCTGCCGCTTTCTGCCGCCCTCTCCGACGTGGCGAATCGGCAGTTTCACGGCCTTGCCGGAAGTTTCCTTGCGTCCACGACTCGGCCCACTGTAGCGTCCGAATAGTTGGCGCTTCTCGCCGACGAAATCAATTAATGAGGAGGGTCTCGATGAACAACTCTTTCACGCTGGACCAGGACTCGGCCGCTGAATTCACCAGCGCGCTCCAGAACGAGGACGCCCTGTCGGCGGGTCTCGTCAGCCACGGTGCCCAGAGCTTCCACGTCGGCCACGGGGCTCAGAGCTTCCACCGCACCGAGGGCTGATCTCGGGCTGTGAGCTGAACCAGGCGGGGCACGCGCGCGGCATTCCGGTGCAGCCCGCGTGCCCCGCCGCTCTCGCCGGACCACCGTCGCAGCAGGGAGGGCTAGTTGCACCGCATGACGTCGAGTCTCCGCGAAGTCCCGCTGGAGACCACCTTGTCCCGAGCCAGGAAGCTCGCCGCGGAGATCGGCATCACCAGGGTCACCGACACCACCTGGCTGGACTACATCGGCATCCCCGTGTACTCGAGCATCCGCCCCGGCGCGGCGGCCGGGTCGTTGTGCGTGAACGCCGGCAAAGGGGTCCGCCCGCTGGAGGCCAAGGTCGGGGCCTACATGGAGGCCATCGAGTTCGCCATGGCCGAGCACCGCACGGGCACGGTGAAGACGTTCGTCTCGACGCCCCGCGAGGTCGCGGGCCAGGAGCACGTCTCGTTCTCGTTCGTCGACCTGTGCCCGCTGCTGGGCAACGAGGTCGACCCGGACGGCCCGCTGTCCTGCGTCGAGGCGGAGGAGGTGTTCACCGGCCACCGCGTCGCGCTGCCCGCCGAACTCGTCTTCTCCCCCTACCCGGAGAACCCGGCCCAGCGCATCTTCGGCACGAGCACGAACGGGCTGTGCTCCGGGAACTCCGTCGACGAGGCCACCGTGCACGGGATCGCGGAAGTCCTCGAACGGGACGTCAACGCGTTCAACTTCATCCGCGACGACTCGCTGTTCGTCGAGCTCGACGAGCCGAACGACGACGTCGAGAACCTCTTGACCAAGATCGCCGCCGCGGGGCTGCGGGGCGTGGTCAGGTACACGCCCAGCGCCTTCGGCCTGCCGCACTTCCAGGGGTTCATCCTGGAGCCGAACGACGACGCCCCGATCGCGATCGCCCACGGCTCGGGCCTGCACCCGCTGCGCGACATCGCCACGGTGCGCGCGCTCAGCGAGGCGGCGCAGTCGCGGCTGTCCTACATCCACGGCGGGCGTGACGACCTGATCGAGCGGTTCCGCTACTTCTCGCAGCTCGACGGCCAGATCGAGATCCAGGCCGCGGGCCAGCTGCGCAAGCGGGTCACCGACACCTCGCGGACGATCAAGTACTCCGAGATCCCGACAGGCCCCGAGGACATCACCGACCTCCCCGGCGCGCTGTCCCACCTCGCGACCGCCTTGCGCGGTCAGGGGATCGACCAGGTCTTCCGCGTCGTGCTGTCCTCACCGGACATGGACCTCGCCGTCGTCAAGGTCATCGTCCCGAAGCTCGAGTCCTTCGAGCCGGAACTCCGGCGGGTGGGCCCGAGGCTCGCGCACCACCTCAAGACCCGCGAGGCCGCCCGTGTCTGAGCGGAACACGATCATGTACGTCGGCCCGTCGGCGCACGGCCTCGACCTGGCCTCGTTGACGCCCCCCGGCATCGAGATCCGGCCGCCCGTCCGACGCGGCGACGTCGACGAGCTGCTGGAGAGCGGCGTGGAGCCCGGCCTCCTCTTCATCGTGGACGGCACCTTCCACAGCTTCCCCTCGGTCGGCCACGCGGAGATCCGCACCGCCATGGACCGGGGCTGGACGGTGTGGGGGCTGTGCTCCATGGGCGCGATCCGCGGCGCCGAGATGCGGTCGCTGGGCATGCGCGGCTTCGGCGACGTGTACGAGATGTACGCGGCCGACCCGGAGTTCGACGACGACGAGGTGGCGCTGCTGCACTCCACGGAGGCGCCGTTCCAGGCCATCTCGGAGCCCATGGTGCACCTCCGCTCGTTCCTCGCCGAGCTGCTCGACCGCGGGGTCGTCACGGCCGAAGCGCGGGACGACGCCGTCGGTGAGCTGAAGAACCGGTGGTACGGGGAGCGGACCAAGGATCGTCTCAAGTGGACGCTCGTGAAGGTCTGCGGGCTGGACGCCGAGTCCGCGGCCACCGAGGTCGCCGGTCTGCACCGGCACCGGCTGAAGACCGCGGACCTGGTGCGGTTCCTGGCCACCCGGCCGTGGACCGACGAGCGGCCCTGAACCCGGAGCCGTGTCCCGTCACCCCTGGGTGATGGACACGGCGATCCCGGCTTTCACCTCGGCGAGCCTGCGCACGACCTCACCCGCGTCCCGGCCGCTGACGGCGGCGATCGCCATCGCGTCCGACGACTGCGAGGGAGGGCCGACGAGGTCCCCCTCGCGGTAGGGCGTCGTCAGCTGGAGCAGCCAGTCGGCCCGCGGCAGCGCGGCGTACCCCTGGAAGCGGCCGAGCACCGGCGGGTACATCATCGACCACCCGGTCGCGGGCTCGTCCAGGCCCGCCCGGTCGTCCCCGTCCGGCACATCGCGCCCGACCTGCGGCATCACGCTGGCGAACAGCGGTGAGACGCCGTGGCGGTACCGGAACGCGGTCTCCACGCCCGCCCCGCCCGGACGGCCCGCCACCTCGCAGAACACCGGCCGTCCCTCGTCGTCGAGGAAGGCTTCGAGGTGCGTGGAGCCGCTGAACCACGTGGCGCACCCGAGCACCGCGCGGTTGAACTCCAGCAGGAGGTCGAGGTCCGGGCCGTCGTCGAGGGTGTGCGACCGGATCTGCCCGCCCAGAGGGAACGCCTCGTGCGAGTCGAGGTACACCGACACCGAGACGGACGTCGGCACGCCGTTCCGGACCACGCTGTCGAGGTGGAACTGGCGGCCGGAGATGAACTCCTCCGCCTCGTACCGCTCCGAACCACCGAGTCCCCGCCGTTGCAAGCTCATCAGCTCGTCGTGGTCGCGGACCACGTGCACACCCTCGGACCCCGCGCCCAGGACGGGTTTGAGGACGACGGCACCGAACTTGTCGAGCAGCTCGGCCGCGTCGACCGGCTCGGCGATCTCCCGGAACTCCGGCACCCGGACGCCCCGGTCCGAGAAGTGGCGCTTCATCACCAGCTTGTCGCGCAGCACCCGCGTCCGCTCCACGCCCGTGCCCTCGATGCCGAGCGCCTCGCGCAACCGCGCCACGGGCAGCATCAGCACCTCCCTGGTCGTCACGACCCGGTCGAGGCCGAGGCCGTGGACCAGCTCGGGCAGCGCGCGGTCGAGGCCGACCGGGTCGTCGATGTCGACCGGGATGGCCCGACCCACCTGGCCGGGGGTCAGGCGCGCGACGTCCCGCGGTCGCGCCAGGAAGGTGACGTCGAATTCGTCCGGGTGGAAAAAGGGGCTGCCGTCGTCGTGCCGGTAAGCGTCGTAGGCGAACTGGCTCACGAGAGCCACCCGTTGGCGAGCCACTTCTCCTCCAAATCACGGTGACAAGGGAATTGGCGCAGACCCTCGCGGCCCAATTACTACACGCGACCACCGGTCGGCCGCAAGGCGCCGACCACCGCGCTGAGCGGCAGTTCAGCCGTCCGGAGAACGCCTTTCTGCCGGACTTCTGCCGCTGCGGACGGGCGATTGTCGTGACTACGATCGAATCGACGCGTGCCACGCGCCTCAAGTCGGCGCGGTCGAAAGCACATGGCGATTTCTGATCAGCATCGTCATCTCGCAGAAGGGAGAGACAATGGACACGATCGGATTTCTCGGGGCAGGCGGCTCGAAGGCGATCGCTCGGATCGCGCTCTCGGACGAGACCCGTGACCGCATCCAGGCCCGCCTCGCGGTGCTGCCGAACCCGGAGGGCCGGGTGGACGAGGCCAGCGCGCAGCTCTACCGCGCGTTCGCCGAGCTCCCGGAGTCGGAACTCCAGACCTTCCTCGACTTCGGCAGGCACACCGACATGCCCGGCGTGATGCTCGTCGAGAACCTCCCCGTCGACCCGGCGCTGCCCCCGACACCGAACGACGGCGGCCCCAGCCTGGACAAGTCGACCTTCGTCTCCGAGGGCGTGCTGCTCGGCCTCTCCGGGCTCCTCGGCGAAGTCGTGTCGTTCCTGACCGAAAAGGACGGTCGGGCCGTGCACGACGTCGTCCCGGTCGCCGCGGGCGCCACGACGCAGACGAGCCAGGGGTCGATCGTCAACCTGAACTTCCACAACGACCTCGTGCACGACGAGCAGGGCCACTACGACGTCAGCAACCCGGACTTCCTCGTGCTGAACTGCCTCCGCCCCGACCCGGAGAAGGCGGCGATGACCGTCTACGCCGACGGCCGGGACCTGCTGGGAGCGCTCGACCCGGACACCGTCGCCACCCTGCGCAAGCCGCTGTTCCGCCTCAACGCGCCCGGCGGCTACACCCGGATGTTCGCGGGCGGCAAGCAGGTGCTGTCCGTGCCCGTGCCGATCGTCTCCGGCCCCGACCACGCGCCGGAACTGGCCGTCGCGGCCAACGGCGTCGTGTTCCTGGCGGACGAGGCCGAGGTGGCGTTCAAGGGCCTCCAGGCCGCGTGCGTGGACCCCTCGGTCGCGCAGGTCGCCAAGCTCGACGCGGGCCAGGCGCTGCTCATCAACAACCGCAAGGGGATCCACGCCCGGTCCTACTTCACCGCGACCTACCAGGGCGACGACCGGTGGCTCCAGCGCACCTACATCCGGCGCACCCTGTGGAACATCCGCGACCGCGCCGACGCGGGCAGCCGTCGGCTGCACCGATGAGGGACGCGGACCCCCGCGAAGCTCGGAAACCCCTTCCGCGGAAGGGCATCGCCCTCGGACCCGAAGCGCTTGGCGTGGAGTAGCGTGACCGTCGAACCAGTGCGGACCAGGCTGCGCGTGGCCGTCACGGGCACCGTGTCGGACGCGCACACCTGGAACCTGATCTACCTCCAGCTGTTCCTCGAGGAACTCGGCCACCACGTCGACAACCTGGGCTGCTGCACGCCCGCGGAGGAGGTCGCGGACCACTGCCGCGAGCACCGCCCGGACCTGGTGGTGTTCAGCACGGTCAACGGCCACGGCTACTCCGACGGGCTGCTCGCCATCCGGCTGCTGCGCGAGGTGGCCCCGACCGTCCCCGCGGTGATCGGGGGCAAGCTGGGGATCACCGGCGGCGCGGACCGGCACCTGCGCGAGGCGCTGCTGGGCGCGGGGTTCACCGCGGTGTTCGAGGACAACGCGAGTCCGTTGGCGTTGAAGGACTTCGTGCGCGAACTCGAACTGTGCGGCGCTTCATGACGGTGGAACTCGCCTGCCACACCGGCAGGTCGTTCGACGCCGCCGTCCGCGCCGCCGCCGCGGCGGGCCGACTCGTCGTCCAGCCGCGGATGGGGTTCGGCGACGCCGCGCAGATGCGGGCGGGCCTGCTCGCGGTGGCGGGCGCGCGGGCGGCCACGGTCGGCACGATCACGATCGACAGCTACACGCGCACCGGGAACCTGGCCGCCGCCGAACGGGCGGTCGCCGCGGGCGGTCAGGCGTTGAACGGGTTCCCGCTCGCCACCCACCGGCGCGCGGTGACCAGGTCGGTGATCCGCGGTGTCGGCGTGCCGATCCAGGTCCGGCACGGGTCGCCGACGCCGCAGCCGATCATCCGGGCGATGCTGCTGTCCGGCATGAGCGCGACCGAGGGCGGCCCGGTCTCGTACTGCCTGCCGTACGGGCGGATCCCGCTGGAGGAGTCGCTCGCCAACTGGGACGAGACGTGCGACCTGCTGGCCGCGCCGGGGGTCGACGCCCACGTCGAGACGTTCGGCGGGTGCATGCTCGGCCAGCTGTGCCCGCCGGGCCTGCTGGTCGCGCTGAGCCTGTTGGAGGGCCTGTACTTCGCGCAGCGCGGGATCCGCGGCGTCTCGCTCAGCTACGCCCAGCAGACGAACGAGCACCAGGACGTGGACGCCGTGCTCGCGCTGCGGGGACTCGCGGCGGAACTGCTGCCGACCGTCGACCACCACGTGGTGGTCTACACGTACATGGGCGTGTACCCCCGCACCGAGGCGGGGGCGCGGCTGTTGAACGACAGCGCGGCCCGGCTCGCCGCTCGGACGGGCGCGATGCGGCTGATCGTCAAGACCACCGCGGAGGCGTTCCGCATCCCGACGATCGAGGAGAACGTCGCCGCCCTCGAATCCGCCGCGACCGCCGCGACCGCGCCGCAGGCTGCGCCGACCGAGACCGGCGAGGTGAGGGCGGAGGCCAGGGCGTTGATCGACGCCGTCCTCGACCTCGACGACGACGTGGGGCGCGCGCTGGCGAAGGCGTTCGCCTTCGGCGTGCTGGACCTCCCGTACTGCCTGCACCCGGACAACCGCGGCCTGTCCCGCAGCTACCTCGACGCGGACGGCGAGCTGCGGTGGAGCGACATCGGCCGCATGCCGATCCCCTCGTTCGCGACGACCACCGGGTCGGCCCGGCTGACCTCCAGCGGCCTGCTGCGCGCGCTCACCTACGTGGAGCGGAAGTTCGACGACCGGGCGCTGTCGGCCGAGCACGTCCCCGAACTCGACAACCAGACCCCGACCACAGGAGATCCGCATGCCTCGCACCGTTGACCTGTCCCACCCGCTGGAGACCGGCATGCCGCACGCCCGCACGATCCAGCCCCCTCGGTTCACGTCCACCAACACCTGGGAGGAGCACCGGATGCGGGTCATGCGGCTGGACCTCCCGACCCACATCGGCACCCACCTGGACGCCCCGGCGCACTTCGTCGAAGCGGGCGCCACGGTCGACCAGCTGCCTCTGTCGTCGCTCATCGGCCGGGCGTACTGCCTGGAGGTGCTGCGGGACGGCGCGGAGCCGATCACCGCGGCCGACCTGAAGGCGGCCGAAGGCCTGGAGCGCGGCGACGCTCTGCTGATCCGCACCGGCTGGGACGACCGGTACCGCGACCCGGCCTACGTGGACGCCCACCCGTACCTCTCGGCCGACGCGGCGGAGTGGGCGGCGGACACCGGGCTCCGGCTCATCGGCATGGACACGATCAGCCCCGAACTCCCGATGAGCATGCGGTGGGAGGGCTTCCCCTACGACGTGCACAACGCGCTGCTGGGCGCGGGAACCCTGCTCGTGGAGAACCTGGTGCTGCGGGAGGTCACCGGTCGCTGGTGCACGCTGTTCGTCGGGGTGCTCAACGTCCTCGGCGGCGACGGCGCGCCCGCGCGGGTGCTGGCCCTGGTGGACTGAGAACCCTTACAGCACAGGCGAAGCCCCGCCGTCGCAGCGCACGGCACCGCCGGTCACGTAGGAAGCCTGGGCCGAGCAGAGGAAGGCCGCGACGGCGCCGAACTCGGCGGGTGTGCCGTGGCGTCGCGCGGGGATCGCCGCCGCGGACGCCGCCCGCACCGCGTCGACCTCGATCCCGGACCGCCGAGCGCGTTCGGCGTCGATCCGCCGCACCCGCTCGGTCTCGACGCGTCCGGGCAGCAGCATGTTGACCGTCACGCCGTCCGGAGCGACCTCGGTGGCCAGCATCTTCAGGTACGAAGCCAAAGCGGTGCGCCCGATCCCGGACAGGGCGAGGTCGGCGATCGGCGAGACCACCGCGCTGGACCCGATGGCGAGCACCCGCCCCCACCCCGCGCTCCGCATGTGCGGCAGGACGCGGGTGAGCAGCCGGTGGTGGACGGCGAGCAGCGAGTCGACCGCCGTCGCGAGGTCGTCCTCCCCCACCTCGGTGACCCGGCCGGGCCGAGGCCCAGGCCCGTTGAGCACCACGATGTCCACCGGCCCGAACGACGTCTCGGCGAAGTCGACGAGCCGGTCCACCCCGTTGGGGGCCAAGAGGTCCACGCCGATGCCGACGCCGGTGGGCAACTCGGCCGCGACCTCACGCGCCACCTCGTCCCGCCGACCGCTGACCACGACCTTGGCGCCCTCGGCGCCCAGCGCTCGGGCCACCGCGGCGCCGAGACCGCCGGTCGACGCGCACACCACGGCGACCCGCCCGCTCAACCCGAGATCCATGAATCCGGTCAACCCTTCGACGCCTCACCCGAACGCGAGCATTCGCCACTCCGACAGTAGCGGCGAGGCGCTCCGCCCACGAGCGGCAGAACACCGGCAGATCGCCCGGCAGAATCCCCACCGAACCCCCGCCCGAGCCGCCGTTCGCCCTAGGATTTGTGGAACACGAACTCGATGAACGTCGTGCCGTCGTCCCGCACGTGGTGCAGGAAAAGGCCCAACCGCCCTCGGGTCTCCTCCACGAATTCCCGCAACCGGGCGAGCTTGTGATCGGACCGGCACCGCATCGCGAGGAATATCGGCTTGGCGCTGTCGAACAGCAGACCGTTGCCGAACTCCACCAACCGCTCGACATCGGGTTCGGCGGACGACACGGAGAAAAGGGCTCGGCCCCGACCGTCGATCGCACTGATCATGCGATCCTGCTCACTCCCGCCGAAACGCGCACCGTGGTCCAGCTTGACCACCCGGCCGAAAAGCAGCTTCGCACCGACTTCCGCGGCTTTGGCCCGCATCAGCACGTCGGCGGTCACCCCGCCCAGCGCCCGCGAGGAATTCCGCGGCGAATGCAGGCCCAGGCCCGCGAGGATCTTCGTGATGGTCGGCTGCGACAGCTGGAGCTCGAACTCCCACTGGATGAGCAGCCCCACCAGCTCACGGGTCCACAGCGGCGCGCCCAGCCCGAACTCGGCCGGTTCGCGGTCCCTCAGCAGCAGGTAGAGCTCCCGGACCTGCTGCTTCGACATCGCGGCCGGCCGTCCCAGCTTCCCCTCGGTGCGCAGCGCCTCCAGCCTGCCCGCACGGTGCTCGGCGAGCCACTGGCGCACCAGGTCGTGGTGGACGTCGAAGATCTCGGCCACGACCCGAGGGTCTGCGTTCTGCTCCTCGATAATGCGAATAATACGCATCTGATCCTTGGACGTGATCCCAGAGCTCGAACCTTCCATACCTTCCTCTCTGCCCATGGAGTTCGAAGTTCGACATCACGAGGCATCATCCAAGAGCGATCAACTCCCAGAGCCCACGACCATTACCCTAGGCCACCACATTGACGAGAATGTTGCGGCAACGCCCATTTGGCATTTTTTAGCCAACGTAACTCTCACCCTGCAACGCCGCAGCCCGCCAACCCCAACCAAGACACCCGACTTGACGCACGAGCCCACTGGTCCATAACGACATACCCCACTCGACCCACCAGTCCACCACCAAAAACATTAAGAAAGACTAACCATCTCCCCCGCACAAAAGATTCGCACCGCTAACGTTCCCCCGATATTACGCCAATCCCCGAACCAGCCGCGAACACCCGCTACCCGACCATCCTCGTCCCACCATGCCGCCAACGACGAGCACCTCCGGCTGCCGACCACACCACAAGCACGGGACCTCGGACGCGTATTCCGACGGTACCTCGACGACACCCAGGACCGCCTCGCTGGCTCGACGTGGCCATCCAGACCGTCCGCCGAGTCCCACATGACGAGTTGATCCACGATGCGAGGCGATCACCTCGCTGACGACCTGACTCCTGTAACACCGCGGCACTACTGCTCGAAGCACAAAGACGGACGGCGAGCGGAGTACGCATGGACAACGAGCAGGCGCAGGCCGCACTGGCACACGAGTTCGAGGCGGAGTTGTACGAGGGGTACCGCTTCCTGGCCCGAACGATCAACTACCGGGCCAAGCAGTTCCTCGACATGGTCACGGTGCACAGGGGCGTTGGAGCAGCACAGATCCTGCTCCGGGGCCCGAATGCTTCGGACGGCTTCACTCGTCTGTGGCAGGAACGGATGTTGGCTCACAGCCTGGAAGCAGTGGTGCTCAAACCGAAGTACGGACAACTGTTCACCGCCGAAGAGCTCTTGACTGCCCGTTACCGTCTGGAACAGCACGGTTTCGACGTCGAGGACTACCTCAGCAGCCAGACGGCATGACCTGTGAAACCTTGGGACTGACCGATCGGCGCGCTCGCCGACTCCACGGATGCTCCTCCGGGTCCACAGCCGTGATCGAATCCCGGCTACCGGCCAATGCCGGTGCGCTCCACCACGGCTGTCGTGCCGAGAAGACCTGGGCGGACGACGTGGCCGCCCACCAAGTGGTCTCGGGACTTCACGTGGCGAGGTCGCCGACCAGGGTTGACCAGGTCGGCGACCCCTGGCACTGCTCAGCCCAGGACAACACGACGTGAACCGCCGATCTTCTCCGGTGTCCGCGCACGTCCCGACGCTGGAATGGCCCGATCGCGCAGTTGGCGGATCTCCTCCACCCTCTCCGGCGCGGACCTGAGCAACGGGATGATGTTGTTGAACGCCTTCAGGTAGAAGTCGAACGGAACGTTGTCATCCCCTACCCGGATCGCCTCGTAGCCGATCTCCGTCACCGCCGCGTTCAAGTCCGAACCGGCGAAACCTTCGCTGAGTTCCACGAGTTCGCTCACCAACTCCGCGGGAACCTGCACGCGGAGGTACTTCCTCAGGTAGATCTCGATGATCTCCCGGCGCTCGTCGGGCTCGGGCAGGTCGAGGAAGAACATGTCGTCGAAGCGACCTGTGCGGAGCAGCTCCTGAGGCAACGCGCGCACGTCGTTCGCCGTGGCGACGACGAACACCCGTCCCCTCGACTCCTGCAGCCAGTAGAGGAACTGGCCCACCAGGCGAGTCGTGACGCCGGTGCTCTCCGTACCCGCACCTGCGAGGCCCTTCTCGATCTCGTCGATCCAGAGGACGCACGGGGACACCGAATCCGCGGTCGCCAACGCCTCACGCAACCGGTTCTCCGACTGACCGACGTACGCCCCGAAGATGGCGCCCATGTCCAGGCGGTACAGCGGGAGCTGCCAGTCCGAGGCGATGGCCTTCGCCGACAACGACTTGCCGCATCCCGGCACCCCGATCAGGAGCACCCCCCGTGGAGCGCGCATGCCCCGATCACGCAGGTCCATGGTCAACAGGGATCGCTTGCGGTCCAGCCACTGGCGCAGACCTTCCAGCCCACCGACCTTGTTGTCGGCCGGGTTGAGCACGACCCGCTCGATCCCGGACAACTCGCTGAAGATCGAGTCCTTCATCCTGGTCAGGGCGACCAGGTCGTCCTTGACGATGGACTTCTTCACCACGAACGTCGAGAGGATGTTCAACGCCTCGATCTTGGTGATCCCGGCGAGGATCGACGCGGCTTGGTCGAACTCCTGCGGACCCCACTCGATCGGGATCGCCCCGGAGTACTGTCGCAGGAAGCCCTCGATCTCCGCACGCATCTCGTCGACGTCCGGCAGGTCGAGCGCGAGGGACATGCCCATCCGCTGCAGCGGCTTCCACACGGGGTCGGAGCTGATCACGACGATGCACCCGCCGTGCTCCTCGGCGAGCGCCGCGAGGTCGGCGAATCGGCGCGACACCTCGTTGTCCTCGCCGAGGTGCTGCACGTCGGTGAACACGACCGTGACGTTCGACCGCGACTGGAAGAGGTCCCCGACCATGTCCAACGCGCCAAGCAACGACTTGTCGTCGGAGATCACCTGCTTGGTCTTGAGGTCGCGCAGACCTTGGCTCAGGGTGTGGACCCTGATGTCGAACGTTTTCGCATCGGCCACTTCCGCGAGTATCTCCAGGAACCGCCCCCGTTCGACCGTCCGCGCCGACACGAACGGAATCCTCGCCAGTAGGTAGGACTCCAGCAACAGCTTCGTTTCCGCCCCGTTGGGCATACCGCTCCTGTTCAGAGGATGACTCGGCGCCCCTGTGGAGGCGCCTGAGTGAGTGGAACGGCCGGTGGTGACGGAAGTGCGCGCAACAGGTCGTTGTCGCGCACCGCCGCCCGCAGCTCGAACGGCGCGTACTTGGTGGTCTTCACCAGACTCTCCTGTGCGGACTTCACCGTCTTCTTCAGACTGTCACGCAGAGACTCCTGCATCTCCGAAGTGAACGCGGGGTGCTCGGTGAACGCCCGCAGCGGTCCGAGCCTCCTGCGAGCGTTGTTCAGCACGACGGCCACGGCCGACACCCCGTTGACGGGGTCGCCGGACAGCCCCCGCAAGTCCTTGCCCAGTGCCTCGGTCCAGCGCCGCTGACGCGCGGTGAACGCCTTGTCCACCTGGGCCATCAGCCGTTCGAACATCTCCGGACCCATGCGCGGGTCGATCGGGGCCAGGTGGCCGATGGGCAGGTCTTCACCACGGCCGTAGGCCTCGAGCCAGCTGACCCACGCGGCGTAGGGACCGGGAGCACCCAACATCCCGATCACCTCCGCCGCGAGTGGCGTTGGAGGAACTCCGCCGGAGGCAACAGGTTCCACTCGGGCAGGGCGATCGCCAGCTCGGAGTCGGGTGGGGCCGCCGTTCGTTCCTCGTGCCGGTGCGCGGGTGGGGACGGCTCACGCGACTCGCCGAAGTCCGGTCCGGGCATGGTCACAGTCCTCGTCTCTGGTCGGGCGCGTCCAAGGCGAACTGCGAGGCCTGGAGGCTTTCGAGGTAGTCGCGCAGTCCAGGCGCGAAGGCGCACTGCTCCCGCCAGTCCTGGTTCAGGTCCACCAGTTCGGCGATCCCACCGCGCAACTGGTCGACAGCCACCGCCTTGCGCTGCTCACCCTGCCTGCGAAGCTCGGCGCGCCTGGCGGGAAGGGCTCGTGCGAGGTAGAACGTCGACGCCGCGAGCACCGCGACGACCGCGAGGAAGAACGCTCCAGTGCCCGCGTCGCCGTTCAGCGCCGCCATGAGCGCGAACACCAGCGCGAACCCGGCTCCGATCGCGAAGGCCAGCGGTTTGCCGGTGAAACGCACCTGCGCCACCGCGCGATCGGTTTGGACGTCGATGTGCCGCGCCAGGCCTGCGGCGAGATGGTTCTCGTCCGTCGATCCGTCGATCATGCCGGTCCAGCCCTCGATCGCCACTTCCACGACCGGTGGCACAGCAGCGCCGTTGCGCACCTCGAGCCTGCCTGCCGCCTGCACGATCCAATCCTTGGCCGACGCGATCGCGAACCGCCTGGTTCCCTGCGAAGCACCGGCTTGCTCCGCGTGCAGAGCAGCATTGCTGATCAGGGTGAGGAGGTCCACCGTCTGCTCGTGCACCGGGTCGAGGCGGCGCATCTCCTGGTCAGCCAACGACTTGTTACCGTCAGCCTTGATGAGGGCCTGCAGCTCGGCTTCCCGGTACCGGAGCGGTGCTTCCTCGGAGTCGAAGTTCTGGACCAAGCCGTCGAGGATCTCGTCGACGCGTTGCCGAAGATCCGCACCGAGTGCGACGGGGCCGGCGAAGACGGCGGCGAAGTGCTCCTGCGCGGCGCCGTGGACGGTCGCCCCCTCGTACAGCTCCTTGAGCTTCGGCCAAGTCGGACTGATGACGGGCAGGATCCGGTATCTCGGGTCCACCGGACGCCGGAGCGCCTCCAACATCCGCTCCCAGCGCACCACCTGGTTGTCGACGACGCCGGGGTCCTCGGACAGCCTCTCGGTCCACCCGGCGATCTCCGTCAGCACCAGCGGCTTGGCCGCGTGCCCGAAAACCCCGCTGCTCACGGCGTCGAGCACCACCATGAACTCGCGGGAGAGCTTTGCCGGATCCTGGCGCACGACGTACTGCCGAACCCACCTGGCCGCTGCCTCGTCCCGCTGATTGCGTCGCAGGACCATCGCGAAGAACAGAGAGGCCTTGTCGTTGTCCCGGCGCACGGCCTCGTTGAGGGCTTGGTAGGCCAGGTCCGGTTCGTCGCGGATCCACGCCGCGAGTCCGACCAGCGCGGGAGCGAGCCAGTAACGAGGCGTCAGCAGCATCAACTCCTCGGAGAGCTGCCGGATCGCCGTCTGGGACACGATGCCCGTGTCCAGGGCTTGCAGGGTCCCGGTGGCGAGCCGGCGAACCTCGTTGAAGTGGCCGAACTCGGTGGACAACTGCTGCCGGACCTGGATGATCTCGGTGTGCGCGACCTGCAGGTTGTGCCGCAGTTCCTCCCGCAGGGCGAAGTCGTCGAAGCGGGCGGCGAGCTGTTGGAGGTCCGTCCGGGTCTGGTCGCCCGTCGCCGCGACCTGGCCGATCGAGCTCTGCAGCACGTCCTGCCGTTGGAACATCTCGAGCTGCGCTTGGCTGAGGTTGTTCATCGCCCGCACCACGTCGTTCAACTGCGGGATGTGAATGCTGTTGTTCACGCGTCACTCTCCAGTGCGACAACGGATCCGTCGACCCGAACGCACACCATTCGATCGGTGTACACCTCGATGGCGCTGTAGGCGACGGAGACGGCGAGCGAGCGAGCCCGTTCCAGTCCGCCGGGAAGCACCTTCCCAACCGCGTAGTGGTCGATGATCGAGCCGTCCAACGCGAGCGTGTGCACCTCGTACGGGGCCCCCAGGTAGCACTTGGCGACGATGCCGAACGGGGAGGCGCTGTTGGTCTCGTCGAATTCCCGCCGGACATCGTCGACGATCTTGGCCAGGTCCGCGGTGACGACGTGGCCCGAACTGTCCATGGCTCGCAGCGCGCGTTGATACTCCTGCGACCTCCGGCTGGTCAGGACTCTTCGACGACCGGCCGTCGCCACCTTGGCGCGAGGACCTGCCAGACCGAAGGACGTCGTGGCAGCGTTGTTGATCAATGGTCGGGGCATCCGCCACCAACTCCCTGTGAGATCGCGTTCCATTGGGCCCGAACGGGACGTCGCCCATCCGCTTTCGGCCCTATCGCATCGATGTCCCCTGGTATTACTCGAATTCCGAGCACGTTCACCGGCCGAACACGAGGAGCACGGTGATTCCGAAGGCCGCGAACGTCCACGTGCAGGCGATCGCAGCCGAGGTCACGCGCACGACGGCGCAAGCGGTCGGCAGCCGCACCGGCTTCGAGCCGCCGTCGGAGGTGTCGACGAACTGGCGCACCAGAACGGTCCCCTCTCGCACGCGCCTTCCGTACACCTCGACCACGTCTCCCTGCACGGGCATCCCTCCCCGCACCGCTCCCCGGACATCACACCTCGTGCTCACCCCGCTCACCTCTTTGACGGACAGCGGCACGACGACGACCGCTGGTCCGCGGAGCACTGCCCTCAGGGGCTGGAGGAGGACGCGCCCGATCGCGCGGAGAACCTTGCGCACACCGGGGTGTTCATCCGATGCCACCTGCGCGGACAGGAGCAACGGGCTTCGAGCCGAGCCGGACGTCGAGTTCGCCTTGGCCGTGGCCCCGCGCAGGGCGAATCCGAGACCAGTCAGGAGCAGAAGGCAGAAGAGCGCAAAAATAGTAGTTCCCGAGGAGGGCGGCGTTTTTCCGACAAGCACGCTTCCGGCCAGCGCCACGAGCGCTGCCGCAGCGGCGACCCGGCACACGACCGGAACCGCCTTGCTCACCACTGGTTCCTGCCGAGTTCCCCCGATCGAGACCACCGTGCCCGTGAGGATCCTTCCCGGAACCGCCTTTGCGGAAGAAGTGACGACGACACTGGCGTCGCCGGCCGGTCCGGTCGACGGCCGGTCGACCGAACCGCAGGTTGGACAGTCGATGTCCTTGCCGGACAAGGGTTTCCCACACACCGAGCACAGCGTCACCACAGCCGTGTCCTCCTCATCGGCTCGGCTCATCCACCTACGACTACGGGAGACATCGCAGCGACCGTCCGGAACGTGTCACCCCGCGCGATATTTCACCCGTTCCCCGTCGGATGCCCGACGGTCCGACAGGGAACGGCGAAACACCACGTGGTCCGCCGGCGATAGGAGCCGACGGATGCCTTTGACTCGAACTCGGTGGAATCACCAAAAATGCGGAGACACGAAGATGAGCGAACCACCCGGCCACAGCGCGTTCCCCCTCCCGAACCCGAATCCTCGGACGCCACCGGACGACCTCCTCGCGCAGCCGACGACTTGGCAGGTCCCCGAACCGAAGCGGGATCGGGGCATGATGGCCGTGCTCGTCGCGGGTGGGTTGGCGTTCGTCGCCGTTGCCGCCGTCGTAGTGGTCGTGGCGTTGAAGGGCGACAGCGGAGAGAAGTCCGACGCGGCGGCGCAAGCGGATCGACCACAGGCGCTCATCACCACCGGCGAAACGTGGTCGAAAACGACTTCGCGCTTCACGACGACCAGCACCACCGTCCCTTCGTCACCGTCGAGCACGGTCACGAGCGGCTTCCACCGGGTGACCGGACCCAACGGGATCTCTGCCGAAGTGCCGTCGAACTGGCTGGTCAAAGCAGGGACACAAGCCACCAACATCCAGGTGGACAACCCCGAGTCACCGGGTAGCTTGATCCGCCTCGGCGGCAGCCCATCGGGTCCCCTTCCGCTGCTCGACTCGGTCGCGAGCAACGAGACGCAGAACGGCGGGATCAGTCAGGGTTACCAACGTCTACGCCTGGAGCGGGTGAGCGGAAACTCCAACACCGTGGTGTGGGAGTTCCTCTACACGAAGGACGGTGAGCAGAGGCACGCCTTCGGCCGGTACTGGCGAACCGGCGGCATCGACTACATCGTCTACGGCTCGGCGAACACCGCGTCGTGGCCCACGATGAAGACCGTCCTCGACATCGTGGTGCGCACGACCACCATGTAGGACACCACCGATCAGGAGAGCGCATCTCGGCCGGTGCTCAGGTGGACAAATCACGGACAAAACATGGACACCCCTCCGAAAAACCACGAGGACGTGGTCAAGACCGTCCACGGCGAACCGTCGAACCTGATCACCAGCCTCGACCGGTGATCCATGCGGACATTCGCAAGAACCGTCATCGCCGTCACCAGGACGATCTTGATCACGACGGCCTGTCGCATGCTCCTCCCCCGGCGTCCGCGGATGCACTCCGCCTGAGTTCGAGTTCGATCGGCTAAGTTCTCGAATCGGGTACCGACAGCCCTGCGGCTGCACCGAACATCGCCTAGACCTCTACCTCGACAGCATTGTCAAATCGATTTAGAACAACGCCGCCCTGCCTTCCTCGACAAGCATACGACCGTTTTTCTCGTCTGCGAATCGATAACACAAGAGCCACCAGACACCGGCCCGGATCACTCATCCCATCTCTCCGACCACTGCTTGCGGCGCAGTTGGTCGCGTTCTATCCAGTGCCGCCCCTCCGCGGCCACTGCCTCGAGAATCGGAAGCGCACTCTCTATTCCCGACGTTTGAAAAGCGACTTCGATCAGTTCACTTTCACTTTCCGTCTTGTCACCGAACCAATTCCTGAAGCTGCCCGCTGTTATGCTGATCTCCTTGCCGTTGACCAAGGACAGGTTGAACTTCCTGCTACGCAGGTTCTCCAATTCAGGCTCCGCTATGCCTGCCTCGGCGTGCGTCGTGCGCATTCCCTTTTCCGTCACCCTGGCCGACGCCAGGGCATCGTAGCGGAACAAATCGCGCTTCTCATTGCGCGCCTCCCCGGTGATGAAGTCCAAGTGCACCTTTGCCGCGCGAACTCCACTGGAGGTCAGCAATAACACGCGAACCGTGTACGCCTCATAACGAGGAGGCCCTAGCTTGACTCGACCGCGGCGCGCGGACGGGGCCCCCTCGAGCATCACAACGTGCTCGACGAGATCGTGGCTCGACAACCCGGCCCGCCTGAGGAAATCCATCTTCAAGTAGAGCTTGTCCATCGCCAACCAGCGCGCGATTTCCGAGTCCGTTGGCCGGTCCGCTAGTCTTTCCTTCCACTCTTCGTAACCCCGCATCTCCTCGACGTGGAGTTCGGCCGCACGTTGCCTCATGAAGTTTTCCGCAGCCCTGATGGAAGCTATGCGAACCACACCCCAGGCCATGAAAAATGCCCCTGGAGCCAGGAAGAGTGCCGCCAAGTATTCCTGATCACGCAGGATCCCGAAAAACCCGCCGGCCATCACCAAAACACCGAGAGCAACCATGGCCCAGATCCTGAAGGGGACGCGCATTGTTTCCCTGTGGTCGAACAACGCCCTGTCCTTCCACCCTTCAGCCACCCGCATCGCATGCCATTGGATGAGCCACCTGAGGGCGGCTGTGGTGGTGGCGACCTTGGTCCCGCCGCCGTACTGCTTGATGATCCTGCGCTTGAGGTGATACCTGTAACCGGCGGCGTACTCCTCCCATTTAGCGCTGTTGAGAGGCCGTTCACGCCCGAATCGGAAGTCGACAAGCTCATCGATGTCGTCACTGAACGATCCCGATAAGGTACCCCAAGACGACTCGTCGTCATCGCTGGGCAGCAGCGCTTCACGCTCCTTCACAACAAATCGCCGAACAATCGACTCCGATTTGATCGCATACCACAGAGCCGAGCCACCACCTGCGACCAACAAGGGAATATCAAGCAGCAGGCCCGCATGAAATGGTCCATCCATCAGGTTTACCAGTCCTACGACAACAGCCACGCTTCCGAACAACGCCCGAACCCAATCACGCTGCTCAGCCTTTTCAGTTTCCTGCAGGTATTCAATCGGGCGAGCAGGCTCTTCCTCGAAAAACTTCCACACTCGCGCAGCCCGGTCAGAAGAGGTGCGCTCCTTTACCATTCGATCCTTGTTTCTTGCTTCCAACCACCCCTGGACCACACCCCCGAGGATCATGTCCATGTGAAAAGTTATTTCATCCTGCCGACTGGCGCTCAGGCCGGCAAAATCACTGGTGGCATCCGTCAACTCCGGATCATTCTGCTGACCAATGAACTCCAACTGCATTCGACGAAAGAGTCTCCACACCACTTCGACCGCGCGAGTCCAACCATCGACAGGGAAGTCCGAGCATATTTTTCGCGCGAACTTGATGTTTTTGATCAATTCAGAGGTGATGTCGTTGAAGGATCGATCCCCCAGCACGGACAGAATATAATAGTATGATCGTTCCGTCGAAGCCCTGCCATCCAGGACGAGTTCGGCAAACAGCTTCTCGGCACGGCGCGGCATGCCTCCCTGCAGAAGACTCAAGGCAACCTCGTGCACACGTTCAGGAGGATCGCCTTGGTTGACGTTGTAAATCTGTTCGTTGTGGTGAAACGCGGTATCGCCGACATGCACGCCAACCTGCTGGTAGACCTTGGAACCGTCCCGCGCCTCATTGCGATTCTTGACACGGGGCTCGTTCGGCGACGGCCCACGTTCTTTCCCATCTTTCATCGCTTCTCCACCTGCATTGACCTCAACAAAGAAATATCTCCTTGCCACATTCGCGGCGAACTCGAACCAGTGACTACCATTCGCTTCACCGTGGAATCGTGACCGTGAGTCGCTGCGACTGTCACAGGAAGCGCTGCGCACGGACAGGTCCCGAAGGTGACCGCCACATCTCGGTTGCGATCTCGCGAGCTTCGCCTCAGAAGGCAACAAACACGACGACGGGACGTGCACGGCTTCCTCGACCGCTTCTTCACCGCGCCGAAGGATCGTACTCAGGTGCCTTGCTGCTCGTCCTGTCCTCTTGGACAGCGCCCAAGAGGACAGGACGAGAACACTTTGCCTTTCAAGGACCCTAGCGCGCCCACCCGAAAGAGACGCTCAGTTGTCCACGTTCAGCGCTCACGGTTCTCAGCGGCTAGCGTCCGGGCTGCTGATCACGGCAGCCTCACTTCCACCGTGCCCCGAGATCGCCGAGGTTGATCCCGATCTGCTGCCCGACCCTGGCCTTGCCCCGCGCGTTGTTGGAGTTGCGGATCATCGTTGAGGCTTGGGCATGCCGCGGGTCTTCGACATCGTCCTGGCCGTCGTCGTCCTGGTCGACGATGGCCGCGGCAAGAGCGACGGCGAACGCGGCAGCAGTGCGGGCAGCGACGATCTGGGTGCCCTCACCGTCCTGCTTCGCCTTGTCACCGTTCGCATGATCGCTGACGGCTCGGATCGTGACCACCGGAACGTTTCCACCGAGGTGTGCGGCGTGCGCGAAGCCAGAACTCTCCATCTCGATGGCAACCGCATCGTTGTAGACGGTTGAAAGCGTCAACGCGAGCGGGGAGGTCCTGGAGTTCAACAGGACGTCCCCAGCCACAATGGGGTCGAAGTGCACTCTCGGGCGTAGGCGCCCGGCATCGTCCGACAGGTGGGAGTACCAGGAATCGCCGCGGTCCAACCTCCTCGCCCTCTGTTCCAGCGCGTGCGAAACCTCCCAGGCGCGCGGACGCGCCAAGTCGGCGTTGTCCTCGCTGCGCGCCCCGTGGTGGGAGTAGACCTTGGTGGCGACGACGACGTCGCCGATCTTCAGCCACTTGCGCAGTCCGCCTGCCACTCCGACGAACATCATGGCGGAAGGGGAGAATTCCGTTCGGGCACGTTCGGTCAACGCCGCCGCGGTGGTGGTGCCGGGGCCCGTCACGCCAAGCGCAACACGCCGACTCGGGCGCGATGCGAGTCTGCCGACGTCGAAGACGGTGCCCATGGCGTGCGAGTGCTCTTCAACGTTGATCAGGTGGTCGAGAACCGCTTGTTGTTCGACCGCGAGCGCGGTCATGATCACGATCATCGGTTGCTCCAGCGCGGTCCGCAGTCGCGGTTCCGCTTTCCTCGTGACGAAGTGGTGCGGGCGGCGAACCTGCGACACAGCCTGGTCTTGCTCCCTGCGGAATGACTCATCGCAGGTAGTTCGAAACCGAAGGAGAACGCGCTACCGCAGCACGAACGCGGTAGATGCTAACGCAGTGGGGCAATTCTCGTCAATCTGACAAATATGATCGTCCAGCGATCAGCCTCGCAGTCACGGAAAGCAACGATCCTGGTCGACCGGATGCAGGCGAGGCCCGAGGTCGCTGGAGCGGTCGTCTTGGCGACGCCGGCAGCGCGCCAATGCGCTTGAAATCATGCTCGTCGAGCGCGGGCCGCACCCTCTCATGTCACGTTGACCCTGCCAGGGGTTCCTATTCCACGCTGGAGAGCCACGACTCTGCTCAGCACGCGAACTCTGCGGGGAGATAGATCCGAGAGCAAATCGACTGCACTTGGGACAGCTCCAGACCCACTCGGACCTGACCGCTGCTCACGACAACGGTTCATCACCGTCAGCTACCTGATGTTCACGGCCGACCTGTCGGGATCGATTGCGAGGGTTGGCGCCCGAACAGCCGCACAGTTGCCACAGCACCCGCGTTGCCTTCGGACACGGCCAGCTGCCACCCGCCGGAGTACGCCGCTCTCGCCGCCGCCTTCCGGGTCCAGCAGGTCGCCGTTGTAGATCTTCGTCGGGTGTACGAGGTGGTGCGCGGCCAAGAGCTCGACCGTGGAATTCCCATCGCGAGGTCATCGGCGTCGAGGACTTCCTGGCACCGACCGGCAAACGGAGGGCACGTCACGGCGAACGCCCGGCCGCGCTCCACCACCGATGGCCAGCTCTCGCACCGCGCCGGGTGATGCCTCGATCTCAACATCCGGAGGAAACCACCCGAACCTCCTGACCACGGCGTCGCGGATGATCTCCCGGTGGTCGAACGCCACCTCCAAACCGGCAGCGAACATGTCACCCACCGGCACCCACCAGGCCGCCCGCGCGTCGCTACCTCCGAGTGGCGGCGGCGCCCCTGTCACATAGCCGTGGAATGCGACGCTGACCACGCGTCCTCTGGGATCACGCCCTGGCCGCCCGTAGCAACCCAACCGGCTCAACCGTCGTCGGTCGACCACCACTCCGGTCTCCTCGGCAAGTTCCCGTGCCGCCGCTTCGCACGTGCGCTCCCCTTCTTCCACAAAACCCCCAGGTAAGGCCAAAGCCGCCAAGTAGGGCTCCTTCGCCCGCTCCACCACGAGCACTGACAGCACGCTGTCGTGCCTGGTGAACAGCACTACGTCCGCCGTGAACCCACTGCTCGCAGAACGCTCGCAACTGCCTTGAGTCATGCCGACAGGCTAGGTTATTGTCTCGTTGACATCAAGGGGTTGATGTCATGGAGTCGCTGCTACTAAGCCAATTGTCAGTCCGACAAGATCGGCCGGGGACTGCCATGCAGATTCACTGCTCGCCTAGGGTCGCCAAGCACGTGATCGTTCTCGCGCCGGTGGCCGGAGCCGTGCTGGAACGCTCCTCTCAGCACCGAGGACGCAGACGGACGCAACCACCCGATATCGACCGCCACATCGGCACTGGCTGCGGCGCACCGGAACGTCCGGCACCACAGACTTCGCCACGGCAGAAGATCGCACTCACGCCGCTCACCCGCGGGCAGGTTTCCGCTTCGCACCAGTCGTGCTTGCTGCCGTCCGGTGCGGGTGAACAACACTCAGCAGAAGCTGGCGGACAGTGTCGGACGCTCCTACGACGGACCGACCGTCCGACGCGGTTTGGTGTTGTGGCGCAAGGGGAAAACTCTGGTATGAGCTTAGGCGACGAGGGGCTTTCCGTGGTGTTGGCCGGG
Organism: Umezawaea sp. NPDC059074; assembly: GCF_042738955.1. Classification (NCBI taxonomy): domain Bacteria; kingdom Bacillati; phylum Actinomycetota; class Actinomycetes; order Pseudonocardiales; family Pseudonocardiaceae; genus Umezawaea; species Umezawaea sp. NPDC059074. The sequence continues at coordinate 58,225 of NZ_JBHYHC010000033.1, read as the reverse complement.
GAGTCCGGGCGGTTGTTGGAGGAGTTGCGGCGCGGGGCGTTGAGCGGTGCGGAGCTGGGGCGGGCGGGAGACCTGTTGTCGCACCGGTTCCTGGTGCGGGCGTTGGCCGACGCGCGGCCCGAGGACGCCGTGTTGTCGGAGGAGAGCGCCGATGATCCGCGGCGGTTGGACGAGGACCGGGTGTGGATCGTCGATCCCCTGGACGGCTCGCACGAGTACGGGATGCCCGGTCGCACCGACTGGGCCGTGCACGTGGCGTTGTGGGAGCGGGGGCGGGGGATCACGGCTGCCGCCGTGGCCCAGCCCGCGCTGAACCTGGTGTGCGCCAACGGGGACGTGGTCGCGTCACGGCGTGCGGGTGAGCGGTTGCGGATCCTGGTGAGCGGGAGCAGGCCGCCCGTGTTCGCCGACGCCGTCGCCTCCTCGCTCGGCGCGGAGATCGTGCCGATGGGGTCCGCGGGTGCGAAGACGGTGGCCGTCGTGCGTGGTGAGGCCGACGCGTACCTGCACGGCGGTGGCCAGTGGGAGTGGGACTCGGCCGCGCCCGCGGGCGTGGCCCTCGCGGCCGGGCTGCACGCCTCGCGGGTCGACGGGACGCCGCTGGAGTACAACCAGGCCCACCCCTACCTGCCCGATCTGCTGATCTGCGCGCCCGAGCACAGCGAGCCGATCCTCGCCGCCGTGCGGGAGGCGGGCGCGTGAGCGCCTGACAGCCGGGTCAGCGGCGGCGCACCACGAAACCGATCGTGGCGGCCGCCGCGACCATGAAGGAGATCAGGCTGAGCGCCAGCGGCAGGCCGACCTCGTTCGCCAGCAAGCCGATGGTCGGCGGTGCCAGCAGGATGCCGCCGTAGCCCAGGGTCGACGCCACCGCGACGCCGTTCGGACCGCCCAGCGCACCCGCCCGCGCGATGGCGACCGGGAAGATGTTGGCCAGGCCGATGCCGGTGGCGGCCAGGCCCGCGAACACCAGCGGCAGGTGCGGCGCCAGTGCCGCGACGAGCGTGCCCGCGCAGGCGAGCGCCCCGCCGAAGACGACGACCCTGGTCTGTCCCAGGCGTTCCAGCAACCGCACGCCGAACACCCTGCCGACGGTCATCGTGCCCTGCACGACCGCGTAGCCCGCCGCGGCGACGCCCTGGCTGCCGCCCAGGTCCTCGCTGATGTGCAGCGGCACCCAGCTGTCCAGCGCGCCCTGGCTGTAGGCGGCGCACAGGCCGATCAGGCCGAACAGCAGCACGCCCACGCTGAACCGGGGCAGCAACCGCCGCACCGGGGAGTCGTCGTCAGTCCCGTGCGATCCGGGCAACGGGTGCGCGAGCAGCATCCGGCCCGCGACCACCGTGACCACCAGCCCGATCGGGGCGAGCAGCAGCATGTGCGCCGTGGGCGACAGGAAGGACGCCAGCAGGCCGCCGAGGCCCGCTCCGGCGAGGCTGCCGAGGCTGTTCGCCGCGTGCAGGCTCGGCATGACCGGGCGGTTCATCGCGGCGACCAGGTCGACGGCCACGCTGTTGACCGCCACGTCGATGCCGCCGTACGCGACGCCGAACAGCAGCAGCGACAGGCCTAGCGTGGGCGCCGAGTGGGTGAACGTCGGCAGCACGACGCTGACCGAGAGCAGCGCGGCGGTCGCGATGGTGACCTGCTTGCTGCCGAAGCGTCTGCACAGGCCGCCCGCGAAGCTCATCGTGGCGACCGCGGACCCCGTCATCGCGAACAGCGCGAGGCCGAGCGCGCCCGGCGAGGCGTCGGTCTGCTCCTTGATCGCGGGGATGCGCACCGCCCAGCCCGCGAACAGGAACCCGCCGAGCGCGAAGAACAGCGTGATCGCGATCCGCAGCCGGACCAGCACCGCCGGTGCGGTCGGATTCTCCGTGGTGGATAATTTGTTCATCGGAGGCACAAACTCAGTGTAGGGGTGCGGTGGAGAGTCGGCAGAAGTTGACGCGTGGGCACGCCGTCCTCGGGCGGGCGTTGACCGCGGTGCACCTCGGTCAGGCGCGCACGCGATCCCGCCTGACCGCGGAACTCGGCGTCACCCGCGGCACGACGGGCGCGGTCACGGCCGAGCTGGCCGCGCTCGGGCTGATCAGCGTCGACACCCGATCGGGTGGTCCCGCCGCGAGCCAGGGCAGGCCGTCGCACCGGCTGGCGATCGACCCGGACGGACCGGTGGTCCTCGCCGCGCAGGTGCACGTCGACGGGTTCCGGGCGGCGATCGTGGGCCTCGGCGGGGAGGTCGTCGCGACGACGGCGGGTCGCCGGGACGTGCCCGCGGACCCGGCGGACGTGCTCGGGGCGGCCGTCGACGCCGGGAACGCCCTGCTGCGGGCGAGCGGCCGCCACTGCGTCGGCGCGGGGCTCGCGGTGCCGTCGGCCGTCGCGGAACCGGACGGCACGGCGCTCAACCCGCTGCACGTCGCGTGGCCGGTGGGCGCGCCGGTCCGGGCCGCCTTCGCCGAGCAGGTCGCGCGCGCCGGGATCGACGCGCCCTGCTTCGTCGGCAACGACGTCAACCTCGGCGCGCTCGCCGAGCACCGGCACGGCGCCGGTCGAGGCGCGACCCACCTGCTGGTCATCGCCACCGGGCACCGCGGCGTCGGCGGCGCGTTCGTGGTCGGCGGCAGGCTGTACACCGGGAGTTCGGGCCTGTCGATGGAGGTCGGCCACCTGACCGTCAACCCGGAGGGCAGGCCGTGCCACTGCGGCAACCGGGGCTGCCTCGACGTCGAGGCCGACCCGCCCGCGCTCCTGGAGGCGGCCGGACGCGTGCCGGTCCCGGACGTCCCGCTGCTGCGCCAGGCGATCGACCTGCTGCGCGCCGAGCACGCGACGGACCCGCTGGTGCGCGCCGCGGCGGACACCGTCGTCGAGCGACTGGCCACGGGGATCGGGGGGTTGGTGAACGTGCTCAACCCCGACCGCGTCGTGCTCGGCGGCCTGCACCGCCACCTGCTCGACCTCGACCCGGACCGGGTGGCCGCGCTCGTCGCCGACCGGAGCCTGTGGGGGCGCGGCCGCGGCGTGCCGCTGGTGGGGTCGACCCTGGCGCACGGCAGTCTCGTCGGCGCGGCGGAACTCGCCTGGCAGCCGGTGCTCGACGATCCCCTTGGCGTGCTCGGCTAGCGCTGGCACGTGAGCTCCTCCAGTGAGGTGAGAACGGACTTCGCCACGGTGCTCGCCTGGCCGCGGATCTCCGGGAAGGCCGTCGTCTCCCAGAGGTTCCCCCGCCGCAGCGCGCCGAGCGTCCACAGTGGACTTCCGCCGCGCAGCCTGCCGTCGGGGCCCGTGTCGAACCCGAGGCCGAGCGGACCGGGCGTGGCGGCCCCGCTCGCGAGCAGGTCGGTGATCAGCGGATCGGTGCTGCGCCGCACGTCGTCCCGCGCGCCCGAGCAGTTGACCACGGCTCCCGCGGTCAGCACGTCGCCGTCGCCGAGCCGCAGCACGACCCGGTCGCCCGACAGCCGCACGTCGGTGATCCCCGCGCCGTGGCATCGCAGCGTGCCCTCCCGGCGCATCCGCACGAGCGCGCCGGCGGTGACGCCGGGCATCCGGTGCCGGTGCACCTCCCACGACCGCAGGTCCTCGGCGAGGAACCGCGACCGGTCCGGCAACGGCAACCCGGCCCACAGCTGCGCGGTGACCGGGCGGAGGCTGTCCAGCGCGGGGCGCCAGTCGCCGTGCAGCCGCACCGACTCGCGCACGTGCCCGGACACCACGCGCCGAACGTCGTCCAGCCCGGCGCACCCGGTCACCTCCGGTGGCGGCATCGGCCGCGCCTGCCGTGCGGCGTGCCTGCGCGGCAGCAGACCGGTGCGCGACACCGCGTGCACCACGCGACCGGGGCGGTTCAGGCTGAGCGCGAGGTCGGCGGCCGTCAGCCCGGTGCCGACCAGCACGACGTCGGCGTCGTCGTCGATTCCGGCCAGCGCGCCCTCGGCCCACGGGTCCGGCACGAACGCGGGGGCGGCCGGCACGTCCTCGGGCAGCCACCCGGAGCACGTCCGGTCGACCGGTCCGAGCGCGAGCACCGCGGCGTCCGCGGCCAGCACCTCGCCGGACGCCGTCGCGGTCCGCACACCGCCGTCGACGGCCAGCCCCACGGCCCGGTCGCGCACGACCCGCAGACCGGGGTGGCGACTCGCCGCGCGGTCGAGGTGGTCGGCGAGGTACGCGCCGAAGACGTGGCGTGGCACGAAGTCCGTGCGTCCGACGCCCGCCCAGCGCGCGAAATCCTCTGGGTCGTCGTCCAGCGCGCTCATCTTGCCCGCGACGACGTTGAGCAGGTGTCGGGGGTCGTCCGTGCGGTAGGCCACTCCCCTGCCCGGCCGCTCGGCGGGGTCGACCAGGTCGACCCGCGCGCCGAGGTCCAGCAGGCGCGCCGCGGTGGTCGTGCCCGCCGCGCCCGCACCGATCACCGTGACGCGTGGTGTCATCGACCGCTCCTGTTCGTCACGCCGCGCCCACGCCGACCGGACGGCCGGACCGCAGGCAGCGGACGAGGTTGAGCACGCGGAACCGGGACCGGTCCGCGCTGCCCGCCGGGCGGACCACGCCCTGCGCCAGCAGCTTCCGCACCGAGCGCGCGCACGCCGTGGAAGGCAGTCCCGACGCGGCGGCGGCCTCGGCGACCGTCCAGGTGCGCTCCAGGTCGGAGAGCCTGCCGAGCAGGAACCGCTCACCGCCCGCGAGCGCGCCGAGCCGTTCGTCGAGCCGTTCGCGCAGGCCCTCGATGAAGGCGAACGGGTCGGCGTCGACCTGCTCGCACAGCGCCGCGGGCTCGTAGACGGTGAACCAGGACGCCACCGCTTCCAGTGCCGCCGGGATGCCGTCGGCCCACCGGGCCAGCTCGACCACCGCGTGCGCGTTCTCGTCGGTCAGCCGGAACCCCGGCCGCACCTGGCGGACGTAGCGGGTGAGCAGTTCGACGGACGGCACGCGCACGAGACCGGCCAGGTCCGCCGCCCTCGCGTGCTCGGGAACGGCCAGCGGGGCGAGCGGGAACACGCGTTCGCCGTGCAGGTCGAGCGGGCCGGAGGAGGTGATGACCACCCGCATGCCCGCGCAGTCGCGCAGCAGCGTCATGATCCGGTCCACGCGCAGCCGGTTCGCCCGCTGGCCGTCGAGCACGAGCAGCGTGGGGTGGCCGACGATCACGCCGTCCAGCTCGGCGCCCCCGCCCTCGGTCGAGCCGAGCAGGCCGTCGATCCCAGACCTGAGCACGGTCGACAGCTGTTCGGACGCCCGCGGCTCCGTCGGGTAGAGCGAGTCCGACGACGCCCACAGGACCGCGACGCCGTCCGCCTCGTGCAGCCTGCCCGCCACTTCCAGCACGAGCCGGGTCTTGCCGACGCCGCCGATCCCGGTGATCGTCACGAGGCGCTGGCTGCCCATCCGCAGCGAGGCGGTCAGCGCGGCGACCTCGGCGTGCCTGCCGATGAGCGCGTCGATGGGCGACGGAGGCGCGAGCGGAGCGGACTCGAACGCGAGCTTGAGGTCGTCCCTGGTGGCGCTGCGACCCGAGGCGGCCTCCAGTTCGGTGAGTTCCCCGCTGCTCAACGCGAGCGCGGTCGCCATCAGCCGGACGGTTTCCCGGCGCGGCTGTTGCGAGTCCCCCCGTTCGATATCGCGAATGGTGCGAATGCTCACGCCCGATTCTTTCGCCAATTGCCGCTGCGTGAGACGGCGGTCGACCCGGAAGTCCCTGAGCAATCGGCCGAGATGCCGATTCGCGTGTGCGGCCATGCCAACTCCACCCCAGTAGACGGTCACGTCTAGGTGCAACCCGTCACGTCAGCGTGCGGCGCCCGTGTACCGCATCGATTCCGTTTCGACTCCGGTCACCTTCCGCAACCACCCGCTGCTCAATACGGGTGATCCGGGCGGTGAAACGTTTTGCCGCGGTTCGGCGTGGTGAAGTCAAGCATTGGCGGCAATGGGGACGCCATTCCCGACGCTGTGGAATTCCGGCGGTCGAAGCCATAGGGGGAACATGGTGGAAGTTCGCTTGCTCGGCGCGTTAGAGGTGTGGTCGGGGTCCACGAGGATTCCGGTGGGGGGCGCGCGGGCCGAATGCGTGTTGGCCGTGCTGCTGCTGGAGAACAACCACGCCGTGATGGTGGACCGGCTCGTCGAGGCCGCCTGGGGCGAGCGGCCGCCGATGACCGCGACCACGCAGGTGCGCAAGATCGTCGCCGAGCTGCGGCGCAGACTCCCCGGCGGGGCTGGCCTGATCGTCACCGACGGCGCCGGGTACCGGGCCGTCGTCGCGGAGGGCGACACCGATCTCGGCGTGTTCGACGCCCACGTGCGGCGGGCGCGGGAGGCCGCGGCGGCGGGTGAGCCCGAGAGCGTGATCGAGCACCTCCAGGCCGCGCTGGCGCTGTGGCGCGGGCCGGTGCTGGCGGGCATCGACAGCCCCGTGGTCCGAGCGGCGGTGACCGTGCTGGCCGAACGGCGACTGGCCGCGGCCGAGCAGCTGATGGAGGCGCGGCTGAACACCGGGGGTTCGCGGGAGCTGATCCCCGACCTGCACGCGCTGCTCGCCGAGCACCCGATGCGCGAGACGCCCCGCGGCCAGCTGATGCTGGCGCTCTACCGGTCCGGCAGGCAGGCCGAGGCGTTGCAGGTGTACGAGGACGGCCGCAGACTGCTCGGGGAGGAGCTGGGCCTGGACCCCGGCCCGGAGCTGGCGCGGCTGCACGAGCGCATCCTGCGCAACCAACCCGAACTCGACGGCCCCTCACCGGCGGTGGTGGCGGCTCCCCCGGTCGCGCGCCCGCCGCGGGCGCTGCCGTACGACATGGCGGACTTCGTCGGCCGTGTGGACGAGCAGAACCGGATCCGGGCGTGCGTCGAGGTGTGCGTCGGACTGGCCATCGTGGCGCTGGACGGCATGGCGGGCGTCGGCAAGACCTCGCTCGTGGTGCACGTCGCGCACCAGGTGGCCGACCGGTTCCCCGACGGGCAGTTCTACGTCGACCTCCAGGGGTACGCCGTCGACCGGAAGCCGATGCACCCCGTGGAGGCGCTCGGCGTGCTGCTGCGCGAGGCGGGCGTGCCGGAGGACGAGCTGCCGGAGGGGCTCGCGGCGCGGGCGGAGCTGTGGCGGATGCGCACCGCGGGCAGCCGGATCCTCGTGCTGCTGGACAACGTCGCGGACACCGCGCAGGTGCTGGCGCTGTTACCCGGCACGCCGGACGGCCTCGTGATGATCACCAGCAGGTCGAGGCTGACCGGCGTCGACGGCGCGTTGTCGGTGTCGCTCGAACCGCCGCCCGTGGAGGACGGACTGCGGCTGCTCGTCGGCATCCTCGGCACCGACCGCGTCGAACGGGAACCGGAGGCCGCGCGGGACCTGGTCGAGGTGTGCGACCGGCTGCCGCTCGCGATCCGCATCGCCTCGACCCGCCTGCACAACAGGGAGAAGTGGTCGATCGGCTACCTGGTGGACCGGTTGCGGGTCCAGGAGCGCAAGCTCGGCGAGCTGTCCGTCGGCGACCGCAGCGTCGCGGCGGCCATCGGGCTCTCCTACGACGCGCTGGAGCCGGACCACCAGCGGGTGTTCCGGCTGCTCGGCCTGCTGCCGGAACCGGAGTTCGACGTGCGGGCGGCCGCGGCGCTGGCCGCGTTGCCCCTCGGCGAGACGGAACCGGTGCTGGAGGAACTGCTCGACATGCGCCTGCTCGTGCAGCACGCGCCCGGCCGCTACGGCTTGCACGAACTCGTCTTCAGCTTCGCCCGGTCGCTGGTGGACCGCGTCGAGTCGCGGCGGCTGCGCACGACCGCCGTGCACCGGCTCCTCGACCACTACCTGGCCGCGGCCACCACCGCCGCGACCGTGCTGGTCCCCGGCCGGACGCGCACCCGGCCGCGGTACCGGTACCCGCCCGAACGCCTGCCCGAGCTGCGGAAGCGGGCCGCCGCGGTCGGGTGGTTCGACGCGGAGTGCCGCGGCCTGCTCGCGGCGGTCCGCTCCGCGCGGGACCACGGCCTGCACGAGCACGCCTTCCACCTGTCCGACGCGCTGCGCCCGTACCTGCGGCTCCGCGGCCGGATGCGGGACGTGTTGGACGCGCAGGAGATCGCGGTGGACTCGGCGCGCACGCTGGGCGACCGGACGTTGGAGGGGTGGGCGCTGCTCCGGCTCGCGGCGCCGCACTGGCACTTCGGCAGGCTGCGGGAGGCGCTCGAGTGCGTCGAGACCGCGTTGGCCGTCGCCGACGAGACCGGGGACGCGACGCTGCTCCGCACGTGCCGCGGCGGGATCGGCAGGCTGCTCAACGAGTTCGGCAGGTACGAGGAGGCGTTGCCGCACCACCGGCTCGCGGTCGAGGAGGGCGCGGCGCGCCAACGCCCGCGCGAGGTCGCCGTGCTGGTGAACATGGCGACCGCGCAGGCCGCCATGAGCGACTTCACCACCGCCCGGCGCACCCTCGACGAGGCGCTGCGCCTCGCCCGCCGCCCGAACGAGGAGGCGCTGGCACTCGCCCGCTACGCCGACGTGTGCCGCCGGACCGGCAGGCTGGACGAGGCGAGGGACCTCGGCCTCCGCGCGTCCTCGCTGCTGCGCCACTTCGACAACCAGGCGACCGCCGCGTCGGTCATCAACGTCCTCGGCCACGTGCACCTCGCGCGGGGCGAGCTGGACGTGGCGCTGGAGCGGCACGTCCGCGCCCGCGAGATCGCCGAGGACGTCGACTTCCGGTTGGAGATCGCCCACTCCCTCGACGGCGCGGCCCGCGTGCTGGTCGAGTTGTCCGACACCTGCGCCGCCGCCGAGCACTGGCGGCTCGCGCTCACCCACTACGAGGAGATGGGCACGCCCGAGGCGGGCGCGGTCCGCGGCAGGCTCGCCTCGCTGCCGCTGTGCGTCAGGTGATGGCGTCGATCATGCCGACGCCGACGGTGGCGCCGCTGGTCTCGTCGACCAGCAGGAAGCCGCCGGTGGCCCGGCTGTCGCGGTAGCGGTCGACCACGAGCGGGTCGGCGAAGCGGAGCCGGACGGCGCCGATGTCGTTGAGCCCCAACGCCTCCGCGGGATCGGTGCGGAACGTGGACACGTCCAGCCTGCTGCGCACCGCGCTCACCACGGCCCGCGACTCGCTGGTCGTGTGCCGCACCGCGTACCGGGCTCCGGGACGGAGCGGGGCCTCTGCCAGCCAGCACGTGGTGGCCTCGACCTCGGTGGTCGCGGTCCCCGGCACGCCGGTGCTGAGCATCGCCCCGCGGCCGGCGTCGACGTCGTCGGCGATGCGGACGACGACCGACCGCCCCGCCGACGCCGACCGCAGCGGACCGTCGAAGGTCTCGATGTCCGTCACCGACGTCGTCCACCCACCCGGCTGCACGGTGACCGCGTCGCCGACCCGCAGGGTGCCCGCCGCGACCCGGCCCGCGTAGCCGCGGAAGTCCGGGTGCGGGTCGGTGCGCGGGCGGATCACCAGCTGCACCGCGAACCGGCCGCCCACCGCGGGAGCCGGGGGCAGTTCCAGCTCCTCCAGGTGTGCGAGCAGCGGCGGCCCGGCGTACCAGGGAGTGCTGTCCGACGACGTGACGACGTTGTCGCCGCGCAGCGCGGAGATCGGCACCGCGCACCACGACCGGACGTCGCGCTTGCTCGCCACCTCGGCGAAGTCCGCCACGACGTCGTCGAAGACGTCCTCGCGGAAGTCCACCAGGTCCATCTTGTTCACCGCCAGCACGACGTGCCGCACGCCGAGCAGCCCGGCGATCGTCGTGTGCCGCCGCGACTGGTCGAGCATCCCCGCGCGGGCGTCCACCAGCACCACGGCGACGTCCGCGGTGGACGCGCCGGTGACCATGTTGCGCGTGTACTGGACGTGCCCCGGCGTGTCCGCCAGCACGAACGTGCGGCGCGGCGTGGCGAAGTACCGGTACGCCACGTCGATGGTGATGCCCTGCTCGCGCTCGGCGCGCAGGCCGTCCACCAGCAGCGCGAGGTCGGTCTCCCGGTAGCCGCGGCGCCTGCTGGCGTCGGTGACGGCCTGGAGCTGGTCGGCCAGCACCGCCTTGGAGTCGTGCAGCAGCCTGCCGATGAGCGTGCTCTTGCCGTCGTCGACGCTCCCCGCGGTCGCGACCCTCAGCAATCCCGGCATCAGAAGTACCCCTCCCGCTTGCGGTCCTCCATGGCGGCCTCGCTCGTGCGGTCGTCCGCGCGGGTGGCGCCGCGTTCGGTCAGCGTGCTGGCCGCCACCTCGTCGACGACCTCGTCGACGGTCGCGGCCGTGGACGCGACGGCGCCGGTGCACGTGGTGTCGCCGACCGTGCGGTAGCGCACCGTCTCGACCCGCGCCCGCTCGCCGTCGCGCACCGGCGTGAACGGCGTGACCGCCACGAGCATCCCGTCGCGCGCCACCACCTCCCTGCGGTGCGCGAAGTAGATGTCCGGCACGGCGATCGCCTCGCGCCGGATGTAGCCCCACACGTCCAGCTCGGTCCAGTTCGACAGCGGGAACACCCGCACGTGCTCGCCGGGGCGGTGCCTGCCGTTGTAGAGGTCCCACAGCTCCGGCCGCTGGTTCCGCGGGTCCCACCGGCCGAACTCGTCGCGCACCGAGAAGATCCGCTCCTTCGCCCGCGCCTTCTCCTCGTCGCGCCGCGCCCCGCCGAGCACGGCGGTGAACCGGTGCTCGGCGATCGCGTCCAGCAGCGTCACGGTCTGCAACGGGTTGCGCGCCTTGCCGGGGGTCTCGACGACCCGGCCGGTGTCGATGGACTCCTGCACGGACGCGACGACCAGCGGCACGTCCAGCTCCGCGACCCGGCGGTCGCGGAACTCGATCACCTCGGGGAAGTTGTGGCCGGTGTCGACGTGCATGACGGGGAACGGGATCCGGCCCGGCCAGAACGCCTTCTCCGCCAGGCGCAGCATGACGATCGAGTCCTTGCCGCCGCTGAACAGCAGCACCGGGCGGTCGAACGTCGCCACCACCTCGCGCAGGACGTGGATCGACTCGTCCTCCAGGTCGGCGAGCGCCGCCTCGCGGTCGCTTCGTCGGGTGTCCTCGATGGACAGCGTCATCGCAGCATCCCCCTCTCCCACAGCAGCGCCACGACGGCGTCGGCGCTGTCGTCGACCGTGTTGCCGCTGGTGTCCAGCCGCAGATCGGGCTCGGGTGGGGCCTCGTACACGTCGTCCACGCCGGTGAGGCCCGTCAGCTCACCGCTGCGCTGCTTGGCGTACAGGCCCTTCACGTCCCGCGAGGCGCACTCCTCGACCGACGTGGCGACGTGCACCTCGATGAACGGGGTGTCGCTGCGCTCGTGCCTCTCCCGCACCCTGGCGCGGGCGTCGAGGTACGGCGAGATCACCGCCGCGAACACCAGCACCCCGTTGCGGGCCAGCAGGTCGGCGACGAAGCCGATCCGCTCGATGTTGGCCTCGCGGTCCGCGCGGGAGAACCCGAGACCGGCGGACAGGTTCTGCCGCACCTCGTCCCCGTCCAGCAGTTCGACCCTGCCGGTCGACAACCGGTCGGCCACGGCCCGGCTGAGCGTGCTCTTCCCCGCGCTGGGCAGCCCGGTGAACCAGACGGTCCCGCCGCCCATGATCGTCAACGGTGTGGTCAGCGGTTCCTGATTGGCGACGTTGGTCATCGTTCCTCCCGGAGGTCGTCAGACGTGCGCGCCGAGGTGGCGGTCGGTGAAGGCGTTGCCGAACTTCCCCACCGGGTCGTACCGGCGCACGAGGTCGCAGAAGTCGGGCAGCCGGTCGTAGAGCGCCGCCACCGCGTCCGGCGTGGCGGTGAAGGTCTTGGCCCAGTGCGGCCTCGCCGCGAACGGCGCGAGCCGGTCCTCCACGAGCGCGACGACCGGCAGCACCGCCGCCAGGTCGGCCGTCCAGGTGAAGTGGATGCTCGCGGTGGCCCGCCCGCCGCACGGGCTGAGCCAGAACCCGTCGGCCGCGGCCGTGCGGACCTCGCAGACCTGGAGCACCGGCCTGATGAGGTCCCGGACGCCGTCCAGCGCGTGCAGCGCGGCGACCGCGTCCACGGCGGCGATCATGTACTCCGACTGGAGCTCGTCGCCCGAGCTGCTGGGCGGTTGGTCGGCCCGGAAGTGCGGCAGCCGCTCGAACCACCGGCCCGGCACACCGCCCTGCGTGGTGCAGCTGCCGGTGGGCATCCCGTCCACCGGGTGCCGGGGTCCGGACGCGGGGGCCGCGGTGAACCACGGCACGTCGAGCGCCGCGGGCTCGTCCACCCGCTCCTGCACCCACACCTGGGTCAGCAGCGGCGCGCGCCAGTCGGTGAACAGGCACACGCTGTACGCGCACGACATCAGCTCGGCGAAGTGGTCGTCCAGCACGTCGAGGGGCAGCACCTCGTGCACGCGCTGCCGGACGTCGAACGACGGCACCAGGTCCAGCACCACATGGGTCACGACGCCGAGCGCGCCCAGCCCGACGACAGCGCCCGCGAAGTCGTCGTCCCCCTTGCGGATCCGCACGAGGTCGCCGCCCGCCGTCACCAGCTCCAACTCGGCCACCGACGACGACAGGGCGCCGTTGCGCACGCCGGAGCCGTGGGACGCGGTCGCGACGGCGCCGCCGACGCTGATGTGCGGCAACGACGCCATCGCGGGCAGGGCGAACCCGTGCGCGTCCAGCACCGGCGCGACGTCGGCGTAGGTCAGGCCCGCGGCGACCCGCGCGGTCGCCGAGGCCGTGTCGACCTCGACGACCGGCGGCATTTCGGCCAGCGACACGAGCGTGCCGCCGGGCGAGTCCGCGAGGTCGTTGAACGAGTGCCTTGTGCCGAGCGCCCGCACGTGACGGCCGTACCCGACGAGTCCGCGCACTTCCTCCACAGTGGACGGTCGCGCGATCTCGGCGGCCGCGTAGGTGATGTTGCCCGCCCAGTTCCGGTTCACCGGACCGGTCCCAGCCTCAGCACCAGGCCCTCGTCCGGCTCCAGCCGCAGCGGGACGACACCGGTCCGGTCGGTCCGGGTGGACAGCTCGACCCGGCCCTCGGTGTGACCGGGCACGGTGAACGACGCGGGCCTGCCGGTGAAGTTCAACGCCACCAGCAGGTTCTCGCCGCGCAGGTAGGCGAACACGCCCGGCGGGGTGTCGAGCGAGCGGTACCCGCCGCGCCTCAGGTCCTCGCTGCCGCGCCGGTACGCGATCACCCGGCGGTAGAGCGACAGCAGCGAGTCGGGGTCGTCGAGCTGCCGCCCGACGTTCACCTCCCCGTGGCCGGGGGCCATCGGCAGCCAGGGCTCACCGGTGGTGAAGCCGCCGGTGTCGTCCCACTGCATCGGCGTGCGCTGCCCGTCCCTGCCGTCGACGTCGCGCGCCTCGTCCGGCGGGGCGTCGGACATGCCGATCTCCTCGCCGTAGTAGACGCAGGCGACACCGCGCAGGGTCAGCATCATCATCGCGGCGACCCCGGCCCGCGCGGCCCCGTACCTGCTGACCGTGCGCGAGATGTCGTGCGTGGCAAGGGCGTACGTCGGCAACGACCCCGGCCGCATCCGACCGGCCAGCCCGTCGACGCACGCGCGGAACGCCGACGCGTCCCACGGCTGCTCCCAGAACGCGATGTGGAACGCCGTCTGCATGCCGTCGCCGCCGAAGTACTCCGCCAGCCGGGCGTCGTCGCTGATCGGCACCTCGCCCAGCGCGAACCGGTCGCCGTAGCCGTCGAGCACCTCGCGCAGCTCGCGCAGCACGTCGTGCGTCTCGGGCAGGTCCAGGTTGCGCTGCCGCACCACCGGGTGCGAGAAGTGCCGCCGGGCGTGCGCGACCTCCGGCGGGTTGTCCCGCAGGTCCGGGTCCTTCATCAACCGGTGGGCGACGTCGATGCGGAACCCCGCGACGCCGCGGTCGAGCCAGAACCGCCACACCTTGCCCATCGCCGCCCGCACGTCCGGGTTGCGCCAGTTCAGGTCCGGCTGCCCGGCCGTGAAGCTGTGCAGGTAGTACTGGCCCGTCCGGTCGTCGAACGTCCACGCGGCCCCGCACTTCTCGAACGAGCTGAGCCAGTTGTTCGGCGGACCGCCGCCCGGACGCGGGTCGGCCCAGATGTACCAGTCCCGCTTGGGGTTCGACCGGTCCGACCGCGACTCCACGAACCACGCGTGCTCGTCGGAGGTGTGGTTCATCACCAGGTCGACGACGATCCGCAGGCCGCGTCGCCCCGCCTCGGCGACCAGGTCGTCGAAGTCGTCGAGCGTCCCGTACTCCGGGTCGACCGACTCGTAGTCGCTGATGTCGTAGCCGAAGTCGACCTGGGGCGACGGGTAGAAGGGGGACAGCCAGATCGCGTCGGCGCCCAGGCGCTCCACGTGGTCCAGCCGGTCGACGACCCCTCGCAGGTCGCCGATCCCGTCGCCGTCGGAGTCGGCGAAGCTGCGCGGGTAGACCTGGTAGACGACGGCGTCGCGCCACCACTCGTCGGCGGCCATCTAGACGTTCACCTTCGCCATGTTGGGGTACCGGTCGCCGACCACGCTGCCGGGCGGCGCCGCCGCGTCGAGCAGCTCCAGCTCCTCGGCCGTCAGCACGATGTCCAGCGCGGCGACGTTCTCCTTCAGCCGCACGGAGTTCTTCGTGCCGGGGATGGGCACGACGTCGTCGCCCCGCGACAGCACCCACGCCAGCGCGAGTTGCGCGACCGTGACGCCGCGGGAGCGGGCGAGGTCGGCGACCCTCGTCACGACCTCGTTGTTGTGCGCCAGGTTCTCCGGCTGGAAGCGGGGCAGCGTGCGGCGGAAGTCGTCGGCGCGCAGGTCGTCGACGGCCGTGAACCGCCCGGTGAGCATGCCCCGGCCCAGCGGCGCGTAGGCGACGAACCCGATGCCCAGCGAGCGCAGCACGTCCAGCAGCCCGGACTCGGGGTCCCGGCTCACCATCGAGTACTCGGTCTGCACCGCCGCGACGGGGTGCACGGCGTGCGCGCGCCGGACCGTGTCGGCGGACGCCTCGGAGATGGCGAGGTGGCGGACCTTGCCCTCCCGCACGAGTTCCGAGAGCGCGCCCCAGGTCTCCTCGATCGGCGTCGCCTTGTCCACCCGGTGCTGGCAGTAGAGGTCGATGGTGTCGACCCCGAGCCTGCGCAACGACCCCTCGCACGAGGTCCGGATGTACTCGGGGTTGCCGTTGACGCCGACGACGTCGCCCTCGCCGTTCTTGACGTTCCCGAACTTCGAGGCGATGACCACCTCGTCCCTGCGGTCCCGCACCGCGCGGCCGATCAGCTTCTCGTTGGTGTACGGGCCGTACATGTCGGCCGTGTCCAGCATCGTGATCCCGAGGTCGATCGCCTCGTGGATCGTGCGGATCGACTCGGCGTCGTCCCAGGTGTCGTAGAACTGCGACATCCCCATGCAGCCGAGACCGATGTCCGAGACGACCGGTCCGTTCCGTCCGAGCCTGCGCATCACACCACCTCCATCGCTACCGCGGATCCGATCAAGTTCGCCCAGTCGAGGAGGTGCCGGTCGGGCAGGTAGTGCTCGTCCACCCGCCGCCGCGCCCCCTCTCCCAGCCGTCGCGCGAGTTCCGGGTCGGTGAGCAGCCGCCTGATCAGCCCGGCGGCCGCGCCGAGGTCGTGCGGGTCGCCGAGCAGCAGCCCGGACTCCCCGTCGACGACCTGGTCGCGAAGCCCGCCGACCCCGCTGGCCACCAGCGGGCGGCCCTTCCACATCGCCTCGGTGGCGGTGAGCCCGAACCCCTCCGCGAGGCTCTTCTGCACCACCACGGTCGCGTGCCGCTGCACCGCGTTGACGACGACCGCGTTCTCCCGCAGGTCCTCCATCGGCAGGCAGAGCAGCTGCACCCGCCTCCGGTCCTCCTCGGGCAGCGCCGCCCACCGGCGACAGCAGTCGTCGAAGAACCGCGCGGCGTCCGGGTCGTCGGCGACGCCCTCGACGTCGGCCCCCGCCAGCGTGAGGTAGGAGCCGGGCACGTCGGCGGCCAGGAACGCGTGCAGCACGCCCTCCATGTCCTTCAGCTCGTCCCACCGGGACACCTGGACCACCATCGGCACGGTCGCCGGGGGCGGCGGTCCTTCGCGGACCGCCGTCACCTGGCGCCGCACCTCGATCCGCTCCCCCACCGGCGGGCGCACGGTGACGGGCTCCCCGTCACCGCCGCCCAGCACGCCGGTGCACCGCAGGACGTCGAGGACCTCCCGCTCGGTCAGCTCCATGTTCTTCGGCGCGCACGGGTCGATCGACGGCGGGATGATGTGCGGCCGGGGAGCCCAGTCCGGGCGGTGCTGCTCGGTGAGGAACACCGTGGCGTCGGCGTGCTCGACGAACCGGCGCAGGAACGCCCACCCGTCGCGGGTGTGCTCGTTGGGCACGTCGCGGCCGATGTGCCTGCGCCAGACGGCCGTGGCGCCGAGCCTGCGGGCGACGTCGACCAGTCCCGCGGGCTGGGCCTCGTGCACGACCACCACGTCACCGGGTCGCACCCACTCGGCGAGCGCCGTGCCGTTCAGCTCGGTGACCTTCCGGTAGTGCCGCAGCTGCTCGGACCCGAGCGGCTCCGGGTCGCCCGGCGCGCCGTACAGCCTGGTGCACAGGCGTTTGGCGATGGCGAAGAACTCCGGGTCGCCGTCGATCACCAGCCAGCGGGCGTCGATGCCGACGGCGCGGGCGAGCGGCAGCAGCGCGTGCAGCAGTTCGGCGACGCCACCACCGGCCGACGTGGAGTTGACGTTCCAGACCCGACGGCCGTGCAGTGCGACGGCGACGTGCTCGGCGGCCTCCCGCAGCCGGTCCAGCCGTTCCGCGCCCAGCACGTCGCGGTAGGGCGTCAGCGGCGCGGTGCCGAAGTCGACCTCACGCATGGGCGGCCTCGGCCTTCTTGGTGGCCTCGAACCCCTCGGTGATCCAGACACCGGTCCAGAACTCGGGGTCCGACGGCAGCACGAGCTCGATCAGCGTCGGGCCGGAGTCGTCGGTGGCCACCTGGAGCGCCTCCGCGAACGTCTCCAGCCGCGTGGCGCTGCGGTCGCGGTCCAGCCAGCCGCTCAGGTCGACCCGCCAGCTCCGCACGCCCCACGCCTCGGCGATGTCCACGTACCGCATGCCCGCGGCGTTGTCGAGGTACTGGCCGTGGCCGCCGTCGAGCCACCCCGTCGGCCGCGACTGCTTGCGCAGCGACACCGCGCCGCCGTTGTTGCACACGATGAACGTGACGGGCGCGTTCTCCTGCACCGCCGCCGCGAGGCCCTGCACCGAGTTGGTGAAGCCCTGGTCTCCCAGGCAGCAGAACACCTTCGCCGACGGCTCGCCCAGCGCGAGCCCCGTCGCCACGGTGATGCCGCAGCCGACGAACCCGCCGTGCCCGCCGAACACCCGAAGCCCAGGCGGGAACTGGTCGTACTCCTCGGCGAGCAGGCCGCCGAACATCTGGCTGTCGTCCACCAGCACCGCGCGCCGCGCGGAACGGGCGGCCACGTCGCCGATCGCCCGAGCGACACCGCGGCGGATCACCGAGGCCTCGGCCGGGACCTCCAGCGCCGCGAGCGGACGTTCCGCCGCCAGCACGTCGGTGTACCAGCGGCCACCCGCGTCCGGGGCCTCGTCGGTCAACTCCCGCAACGACGTCACCACGTCACCGGCGACGAGCACGTCACCCGCGCCGAGGTAGCCGTTCTTCTCCGCCGCGGCGGGCTTGGACGTCACCGCGATCTTGCGGCACGAACCGGGCAGCTCGCCGATGACCCTCGGGTACATGTTGCGGTCCTCGACGGTGATCAGCACGTCGGCGGCCTCCAGCACCGCGCGGTGCTGGTCCGACTTCGGCTCGTACCAGCCGATGAACTCCGGCACGTCGGTCGTGCCGAGGCGTTCGAACAGCATCGGGCCGCGCCGGTACTTGACCTGGAGGACCGGAGCACCGGTCCGGGCGCAGAACGCCGCGAGCGCGGCCGTCGCGCCGGGGTGGACGAGCGCGTAGTCGTCGACCAGCACGACGGGCCTGCGGGCGGTCGCGAGGACCTCGGCGGCGTCGCGCAGCGCGGCGGCGTCACAGCCCAGCGGCTCGACGGGCGGGAACGCGGGCAGCGCCGTGAGCGGCATCCACTCCGCTTCGGCGACGTCCTGCGGCACGGCGAGCAGGACCGGGCCGTACGGCGCCCGCCGGACGTCCTCGACGGCCTGGAGCAGCGACGTGGCGAAGCGCTCGACGGTCTCCTGACGGCCGTCGTGGTCCTTCGGCACGGCGCCGAGCTCGAACCACGACTTGGCGAAGGAGCCGGAGGTCGCGATGAGGTCCGTCTCGCCGTGCGGCGGCAGGAACGGCTGCGAGCCGGTGGACGGCATGCCGACCACCGCGAGCACGCCCATCTCGTTGCGCCGCACGTCGGCCAGCGCGCCGAGCGCGTTGGTGAGGCCACGCGCGCCGTGCAGGATCGCGGCGCCCGTGCCGGGGCGCAGCCTGCTCGCGCCACCCGCCTCGAACAGCGACTCGCGGTCGCCGCGGCCGTTGACCAGCAGGTCGAGCCGGGCGAGGGCGTCGCACAGCGCCAGCTCGGACGTCCCGGCGTAGGCGAAGGCGACCCGCGTGCCGCAGCGGTGCAGCGCGAGCGCCACGGCCTCGGCGCCGGTGAGCAGCACGTCGTCGAACTCCGGGATGGCGTCGAGCACGAGGTGCTCGATCGCCGACGCCGACCCGCGCAGCACCGCGGCGACCGCGTCGACGAACGCGGCGGTCCCGTTCTCCTCGATCAGACCGATGGTGAGGCCGTTCGGCGTGCCGGTCGGCCGCGTCAGCAAGGCCTTCACCACGTCGGAGACGGTGCCACCGGCCGCGCACGCGGCACGGACCTCGGAGGCGTACAGGCCGAACCCGCTCAACGCCTCGTGGTCGACGTGCCCGGCGACCGCGGTCAGCTCCAGGTCCAGCACGCAGGTCGGGTCGATCTCGTCGAACGGCGCGCCGCCGTCCTGCTCGAGCGTGACGCGCAGCCGGTACGCGCCGGGAGCGTCGGGAACGCGGGTCCGCACCGGGACGCGCGTCACGGCCTCCGGCGGCAACGACTGGGGCAGCGCCGAGCGGATCGCCTGGGTCGGCACCTCGACGCCGTCGACGTCGAGCCACCGGTGCACCACCCGGACCGGGAACGGCGGCGCTGGCGTCAACATGCCCGCGCCGGTGTTGCGCACCAGGCAGTCGAGCGTCAGCAGGCTGCCCGCCTCGACGTCGTCGACCACCGGACCGTCCAGCGTGATCGTCGCCTGGCACTCGTCGTCGGAGAGCGGGTCGCCGACGGCCCAGAGCCGCCGGGGCCGCACGCCGAGCCGGTCGAACATCTGGAGCTGGCCCTGCTCGTGCACCCGCGTCTGGTTGGCACCGAAGCCCTGCCGCGCGCCTTCCACGAGGGCGGCAGGCGCGAGGGCCAGCGCGTACACCTCGCGGGCGGGCAGGTTCACCAGTCCCAGCACGGACCAGTTCGCCCGGTCGACGACCGCGACCGCGGCGGTCTCCACGGAGGAGGCCGCGTGGCGGTGCGGGCTCAACCCGATGAACAGGTGCTCGTCGGTGGCGACGAGACCGCGCGGCCACCCGGGCAGCGTGAGCCGCCGCGTCTCCTCGCGGGTGGTGTCGTCGATCTCGACCAGCTCGCCCTCGGCCGAGTCGCAGACGAGCCACGTGCCGTCCTCGTACCAGGGGTTGTGCGGCGCCTTCAGCCCTTCGAGGATCGGCTCGCCGGTCTCCAGGTCGACGACCCGGCCGCTCGCGGGCTTGCCGTTCTCGTCCCAGCCGCGGCGGCGCAGGAACTCGCCGAACCCGCACACGACCGTGCGGTCGCCGTAGCGGGCGAGGCTGTTGAGGTGCCAGCTGTCGGCCTCGCCGGGAGCCTGCCAGCGCCAGGCGACCTCGCCGTCGGGGCTGACGCACTGCACCTCGTTCTGCATGGTGGCGGCGACCAGCACGTTGCCGTCGACGACCAGGATGTCGTGCGGCGTCGAGACGTTGTCGAGCCGGTGGTAGCGCCGGACCCCCGTCTCGTCGTAGACGACCAGCTCGGCCGGACTGCCGTCCGCGCTCCACAGGCAGCGGAACAGCAGCCCGTCGGTGGTGTGCAGGCCGGAGCTGGAGATCCGGTCGATCTCCTCGACCGTGTCGCCGATCGCGAAGAGGCCCCCGCCGATCGTGTGGTGGGCGTCGAAGCAGGACGCCAGCAGCCGGAAGCCGTTGGGCACCAACCCGTCGAGCCCGATCAGCTCGGCGGTGGCCTTCTTGTCCGTGGTGAGGCTCATCGGGTCTCCTGCCTGTCGCGGCGGGGGCGCGGCTGGAGCACCGCGCCCTGCCAGATGTCCGTGGTGGTGAAGAACAGGGCGGCCTCGGCGACGGACTCCGGGTCGCCCGACGCGACGGCGTTGACCGTCACGGCGGCGCCGTCCCACGCGGTCACGTCCGGCGTCCGCCCGCCGGGCGGCGCCAGCAGCACCGACCCGCCGAGGGCCTGCGCGGCGAACACGGGCAGAGCCGCCCGTGCGACTGCCCCATCGGGCGTCAGGTCGACGACGAGGTCGAACCCGCCGAGTTCGAGCACGGCCGCTCGCACCACCTCGTCGGGCCGGTCGGGCCCGCACGGCAGCGCGACCGCGCGCCGTTCGCCTTGCCGCCGCTGGATGTCCGCCGCCGCGGCGGCGATGCGGCCGGGGTCGTCGCCCGCCAGCGCGACGTGCGCGGCGGACTCCGTGAGCCGTGCCGCGACGAGCGCCGTGTCTTCGTCGTCGAAACCGGCGACGAGCACGACCTTGCCCGCGAGCCTGCCGTCCCTCGGCACGAGCTGCGGCTTGAGCCGGATCAACGGCCAGTACTCGTCGGAGACGCTCTGCGCCTCGGTGAGCGTCACGTACCCGCCCACGGCGTCGGCCGCCCGGATGACCGTCATCGTCTGGGCGAAGTGGTCCGCGCACAGCCGGGCCTTCGCCGCGTCCGCGCCGGAGGAGACGACCCCGACCCCCGGCAGCACGACCACGCGCGGCGCGTCACCGCGCTTGTCGGTCCCCGGAGTCACGTGACGCTCGAACGTCGCGTTGTACCACTCCCGGTGGCGGGCGACACCGTCCAGCACCGCCTCGCCGGGCGCGAGCACCAACGGCCGGTGCCCGGTCGTGACGACGTGATCCGGGCAGCCAGGCCCACGCTGGCTCAGTTCAGGCCCACGCACGGAGGACGCGAACGCGACCGCCTGTGGGCCGCGGTCCACGTGCAGCACGGGGTTGTCCATCGCACCACGCAGCACCGGCAACACCTCGGCGAGCACCTCGTCCGCCTCGGCTTCGTCCAACGGCTCGACCGCGCAACCGCCGAGGTCGGCGGACCGGGTGATCGCCCTGCCGAGCGCGGCGGTCGAGCGAGCGACCGCCTCCAACGAGTTGCGGTAGCACTGCTCACTGGTGTCGGCCCACGTGAACAGCCCGTGGTTGGCGAGCAGCACGAACCGGCAGCGCGGGTTCGCCCTGATCTTCGTGGCGAGTTCCCGCGCCACGTCCACGTCGAACTGCCGGTAGTCGAACCAGATCGCCTCGTCGCCGAACTCCTCCTCGGCGCACTCGCGACCGCCGGGGAACGACGTGAGCGCGATGACCGCGTCGGGGTGGCAGTGGTCGACGTGCGCGGCGGGGATGAACGCGTGCGTCAACGTCTCGATACCAGGCCGCCGCTGCTCACCAACGAGCCCACTGGCGACCAGGTGCTCGATCATCCGCCGCTCGTCAATCTGCCCCCCATCCAGCAGTGGCAGCAACTCATCCAGCCGCAGAACGGGGAAGTCCTCACCCGTAGTCGTAGCGCCGTCACACCCCCACGCGCTCATCCACAGCACACGCGTAGGCCTGCCGTGCTGATCGGGCGCAACCCCCTTGCAGGAGAAGTTGCCGCCCCCTTCCTTCGTCAACGCCTCATCCGCACCGACGAGGTGCGAGCGGTGAATCACCGCGTCCCGCCCCACCAACTCGTTGGCAGCCGCGTCCCACCGATCGACCGGCGCGACGAACAGATCGTCCGGGGCAAGGGGAAACTCCCTCTCCCCCACGCTCAACGTCCGCCCCCGCAACGCGGTCCCGGTGAAGTCGCGGATCACCGCGGCCGCACCAGCCGCACGCACATCGTCATCCCGCTGAGGCGCAGCAAGCGCGACACACGTGGCACCAGCACTCACAGCGGACGTGACACCACTCAACGCGTCCTCGAACACAACGCACCGCTCGATCGGCACACCAAGCCGTTCCGCTGCAAGCCGGTAGCACCGCGGATCGGGCTTACCGGCCTCGACGTCCTCCGCGGTGAGCACCACGTCGAACTCCGCGTCGAACTGCCCCAGCACCGCCGTCGCTTTGTGCGACTGCGCCCCGGTCACCAACGCCAACGGCACCCCAGCCGCACCCAACTCCCGCAGCAGCGACAGCACACCAGGAATCGCCTGGTAGCGCAGCGTTTCGTTGTTCACCCGCATCGCTTCGAAGACCTCGCCGTACCGCGGCGCGGGCAACTCCGGAAACACTTCGCGCAACGTGTGCAGTGCGGACCGCCCGTACACATGCCGGTCCAACTGCTCAGGACTGATCGTGAACCCGTTGTCCCGCGCCAATTCCTGCCAAAACTCGGCAACAGAGGCATCGGTGTCGACCACAACACCATCCATGTCGAAGAGCACGGCCTGGTACACGTCAGCCCCCGTACTCACCGGCAAAGGCCAACTCGGCCTCCAACCCGGCGGGATGGTTCAACACCTGCTCAAGCACGGCCAACGGCGCCGTAACGGAATCGGCCCCATCCACAAACGCCTGGGTAAGCTGCCCAACGTTCTTCATAGACGCAGCAACAACAAGCGTCGACCCACGCCGCATACCCACCAACGACCGCACCAGATCGTTGTCAATACGCGGATCCCGCCAAGCCCGATCCACGTAAGGGATCACACTCGCACACCCAACAGCCTCAGCCACGATCATCGCACTGGCAGCCTGCGCGGCGGTCAACGAAACCCTGACCCCCTTGGCGACAAGCCTAGAGGCCAACACAGCACCCCCAGGCGTAGCAGGCACCTTGACCACAATCCGCTCAGGATCAAGCGCCCAAACCTCAAGCGCCTCGTCAATCAACTCCCCACGAAACCCAGTCGGCTGGTAGTAGACATCGGGAAACTCACTGGCCCCCAACAACTCGGCAACATGCTTCACCGGCTCATCGGTAACCTGCCGCAACAAGGTCGGATTGGTAGTAACACCACCAACAAACCCCAACCCACCAGCAACGACCACATCATCCAACTCAGCAGAATCCAGTAACAAGCCCATAAACTCTCCAAGCCCCCTGCCATCTCAGGTGACTCAAACGCTACGAACCCACCCCCCTCACCCCCGCCCCACCACCCCGACCTGCCGCCCAACTGCCGCCCCCACTGCCTGTCCACCCCAGCAGCAGCACACCCAAGACGGACCTCACCAACGAGGTCAGCCCGGCCGGTACAGCGCATCAGCGCTCGCGCCGATCTCCTCCTGGTGGATCGGCGGCACATCTCGCTCAGATGGCCGCGGCAACGAGCGTGGGTGGAGATCAACGCGATCGCCTACCCGACTTGGTCGAGCAGCTTTCGTCGGCCAGCTTCAGAGCTCGCATAACCGCTGCCACGACGGAGTTCTGATGGGGTGCGGTTGCAACGAGTTAGGACAGCGTGACTTTTTCGTTCGTAGACAACGAGCCATGCGCTGTCTACGAGGCCAAGGCGCAAGCGGACATCCTCCAACCGCTCGTCCAACGCGGCGTCCGTTACCCGACGTGCGAAGCGTTCTCCATCCGCACGTTCCCTCTCATCCACCGCGTGTGCGCGCTATCGCGATGTGGCAACCCGCACGTGGTCCCGGTCTCGTCTGGCCCCACTTCTCATCCGCGGATCGCGACGAGCTTCCACTCCAGGTCCACCGCCTCGCGAACCCGCATGCCGACTGCGGTCTCGATCATCTCCTAGGTCAGCGGGCGCGGTGGGACACCGAGCTCGGCGTGGATCCCCGACCACAAGATCGACACTCGGTTTCAGGCCTTCCGCTCGGTCAGCGTCGGAACGGCCTGCGAGGATCACGCGGCGACATGTTGTCGAACGGCGTGAACCACGCGGGCGGGGTGTAGTCACCCATGCCGAGGTACCGGTTCTCCTCGTCGTCCGGGTTCTCGAGCCCATCCCGGCTGGGATCGAACAGCTCGAGAATGTCGATGTCCTGGAACAGAACTTCTCCCAGCATGTCCCAGTCGAGGTCATCACTGTGCTCAGGCAGCGCCTTGAAGTCGTCCTCCAGACCCGACCAGCCGTCATCCACCGCGTCGCCCGCATACCGCAGCACCAGGTGCAGCGCCATCTCCTCCGCGGCACAACACGGCTGCGGCCATCGCCCGGCCACCAGATCCTCGGCCAGATCATCGAACGCCCGCGCCGCCTGACGACGCCAGATCGCGTTCTGCCCCCACGTGATCCGGGGAAACTCGTCGAACAACGACCACTGGGACGCGGCCGTCACCGGGTCGTCGCCGTACTCGATCACGTCGTCGTACGCATGATCGGCCAGCAGCCCCGCCATGCTCCACAACACGGCACCGGTGCGGGGAGTCACCTGGAAGCCGGTACACCGCTCACAGGAAGACCGCTCACACCTGCACACGTCGAACACCGCGGCGAAGTCAGGCACCGTCGTCCGCGAAGGACCATCCGCTCCGACCTCTCCAACCGAATACCTGACCCCACCCACCTCAACGCCTTCGACGGAGACGACGGCGTCCGGATCCAGCAAGAGCGACAGAGCGGCAGCCGGATCTCCAACAACACCCTCGCGTTCAGCATCCCGAAGCTCTTCCTGAGCCTGCTCAGAATCCTCGTCCACCACGAACACCATCTCGTCGACATACGCCAGCGCCGCTCGCTCCAACGCCGCCGAGTCGATCACGTCCAACTCAATCTCCGCACTAACCTTGAACCTACGCCCGCCACCAGCGTCATCCTCGATCATGCGATACAGCCTAGATCCACCGCCCATACCCACAACGCCAAATCCAGTCCCATTCAAACCACATCCCACCACCTCAGCGCAGTTCGGGACAGCGCGACAGGTTCACCCGTTCGTGGCAACCCATGCACCGCCAGCCCAGACGAAGGAGCCACCGCCTCCTGATTCGCCCCACCTGTTGATCATGAAATAGATGATCAAGCGAACATCATTTCAAAGTCACGAAAATGCCCGCTGATTCTGGACTGTTACTCCAGAATCAGCGGGCATTTTCAGACCGTCGGGACGACAAGATTCGAACCTGCGACCCCTTGACCCCCAGATCAAGGGACAAAGGGTTTTCGCACGTCAATCGCGGTACAGCACGGTGCGGCTCGTTCATCATCGCGCATGCCGTGGGCACGTGGGACAACCGTTTGGTCCCCAAGCGGTCCCCAACGCTGCCAGCAACCCGCAGGTGGTGTGTCTGCGGCACCCAATGTCAAACACTCTAGGTTGCATCCGCCTTGACACAGTCGTGGTCGCCAGACTCAGGCACCCCACCATCGTAGATGGTGGGGTGCCTGAGTCCGCCAACGAGACCCGGCCGAACATGCAGTTCACTCGCGGTCGCGATCAGCCAAGAGGGTTGCCATACAGCAGCTGCGGATGAGCATCGACCTACCCGGCAAAACGAGATCTCCCCAGATGGTCGAACACTGTTTGGGCAACTTGGCCACTTGCTCAACCTACTATAAACTCATTGAGTAACCGGACAGCGACTCGGACGAGTGCGTCCGTCCTGTGAATCGCAGACATTTCACCCAGCGAGTCAACCTACTGACCGCACTATTGCGGATAACTGAGTCACCATCCGGCGAAGCTGATGATCGTGAAGGTGACGCTCGCACAATCTGCCAACTTCAAGTTGGCACGTCTAGCGCTACCGGCAATTCTGACCAGTTTGTCTTCGTACTCGCCGGGTAGCCCATGTACACCACAGGGCCATTTCACCTGCACTGATAGGTCCAACCGATGGGCCAATCAGGTTACAGACAGCAAATTTTCCCGTTAGTCCACCCGAGTGGGCGACATGATTCGCCCATGAGCATGCGTACGATTGCCACCCTAGACATGATCCACAGCGTAAGCGGGCCTCAGGCTCGTAGGGGGCACGGTTGGGCAAGTACCACAAAGACACCGAGGTCGACCGGGTTGTCATCCAGCTAGTCGACAGCAGAAGTTGGACCATTGACGATCTTGGACATGGCTTCCGACTTCTGTGCCCGTGCGGTGAGGGCTGGGTCCGCGTGGACGGTACGCCACAGAACCCCGGCAGCCACGCCAAACGCATCAAACGCGAAGCTGGCCACTGCCCTGATCAACATGCGCTGGACGGTCGTCCCCGGCCACGATCGAGTTAAGACCGTTTCGCATCGGAAACAGCAGTGGTACGGTGAGGAACCACACTGACCTAGGACAGGGGAAGCCATGGGCCAGTACGAGCTTACGTTTACCGTGGAGCCTATAGAAAACAATGTCATAGAAGACATTAGCTCCAAATACGATGCTTTGTACTCCGCACACGGAGAGTCTCATTTTTTAACTATTACCTACGAAGCCGAGTCGGGCGCAACAGCCGCCAAGCAAGCAGTCGCACGCCTTGAAAGTCGTTATAATGTAGTAGTCAAGCAATTTCGCGAAGACTTTGTCACCCGCGGAGATATCGCAGACCGAATTGACGCAACCCCTCAAGCTGTCGGCCAATGGATCAGAGGCGACAGGCAGAAGCAACAACCGTTCCCTCCGTCATACAGCAATGTTGCGGGAGGCATTTGGCTATGGGGCGAAGTGAATGAATGGCTTCGCCTGGTCGGAAAGGAAGCAGACGACCTACTATTCGTGAACCGTGAAGAAATAACCGAGGTAAACCGTTGGCTCAACATTAGAAAATTCATTCAGCCCATCCAGATCACACAACCACGCCTCAAGATCTACGCTGGTCACGCTTGGCCCGGCAAGCCCACCGAGGACACACTTGTAGTGAGCGAGCGCATCCCCACACACGCCAAAGGTAAAATCGGACCACGCAACTGGCTGGCGTCTGATTTTGAAGTAGTAGGATAAGGCCTCAGATGAAAAGTGTCGACTCAGCATTAGAGGTGCTAAATTTTGCATCCCTGGACGCAATTCAGTTCTACGAAACGTCCGCCCGCCTGAATGCTGGTTTCCCTGGGGATTTCACCACTACCGAAGAAAGTGAGAACACTTCAGAAGAGCCAACTCAGGAGTGGCTTTTCTCCATTCAAAAAAGCCCAGATCACATCAATTTTAGAGCAAGGCTTGAAATTGAGAGCAACGACTCTCAGTACGTTGTTGACGTAGCCGCTTTTTACTCTTTCACAGAACCGCTTAGCATTTCTGATGAAATCTTGCAAGAGTTCATAAATAGAGCTGCCATGATTGCAGTATATCCATTCGCGCGAGAAGCGCTCCACGAGCTCGCTCGCAAAGTGAACGCACATGTTCCAATTCTTGGAATCTACAACCCCGGCGATATCGCGGTTGACTTGAGCATCGCAGAGAAGCGCCCCTCTGCGTCGATAAAGCCACCCAAAGAGCTTTCTTAAGCTCGACTCCATAAGCATAGCCGCGTCCCGCGAGAAATGCTGGCACCCGCACCCCGTCGCGCTCAATTCCCATCGAGGGGCTGCGCCATCCCGTCGACCTGGCCTAGCCCTATCACGTCTGTCGAGGGTCCGCGACATACGCTGAAAATCAAGGGGAGGTACCAAGTTCGCAGACCCTCGACAGACGTGATAGCCCTCCGGGAGGTCGACGGGATGGCGCAGCACCGGCCCCCGCTGGAATAGAACATTCAGCATCCCCAACCATCCCGGAAACCTGCCTGCCCGGCGAGGGCATGTTCTAGAACTGGGTGGAACTTTCGCGGCTTCCTCCGGGGGCCGCTGGCCGTACCTCCTCCGGCGATGGTGACCGGTGCCCTTCCTCGCCTGCCCCGCCCGGCCGCCGGAGGTGGCCTTGGGCGGGGTAGAGAGCTTGGGGCGTCGGTCTCCGTCGTCGGAACGGGCACCAACGGCCAGCGGCCCCCGGAGGGGGCCGCCTTGATTGTTCACCGGTGCTCGCGGTGGGCTGATCTCGACGGCGGTTCTCCGGGACGCGACGCATTGGGATGAGGTGGTCACCAAGCTCGGATACGAACACCTCCGGCGGCACGATCTCCGGCATACCGGGCTCACATGGATGGCGGACGCAGGCGTTCCTCTGCACGTTCTCCGCAAGATTGCGGGACACGGATCACTGACCACCACACAGCGGTACTTGCACCCGGATCTCCAGACCATCCACGACGCAGGCGACTCGCTCACGGCCTACCTGAACACTGACCGTACTCTGAGCGGTTCTCAACTCCGAGCCGTCTAGTCCCTCTGCCCAACGGGCTTCAAGCTAGTATGGTGGGTCTAAAAAGTAAGTCGGAAACTTTGGCCATGGCACTGTTTTACCGCGAATATTCACGTTTAGTGCGTCGCCACCGTCTCGCCTACGACAGATTTCCTTGTTCAGAACCTCAAACGTCGTGGAGTCAAACGGGGCGGGCAGAAAGACCGTATATTGACCCATCGTTATGGCGACAGACCGAAGTTCGGGCGGATGGCTAACTATCATGATCCTCCTACCTGATGACAAGGCATTAATATCCCGCGCCATATAGGTTGGAAGTATCTCATCATTCGGTTGTTTAAGTTGATCTCTCACAGGCTTCATGACCGGGCGAAAAATATATTTCCACCCCAAACCTGCAAATGCCGCCAGGTACGCAGATCGAATCCACGAAATACGAGCACGTCTCTCATCATAGCGAGAATGCACAACAAAAGAATGATCAGGTTTAGGATGGTCATCCTGTGCGTAACTATGCAGTTTTTTGAAGTAAGCTTCCATTACTTTTTTATCATTTTGCTTGGGAATCCCGAATATTTGAAGACCTCCACCCTTGGTGCGCTCAATCGTGCCTCGCAACGGAATACCGTCAATATAAGAAGTCACTTTATGAGTACGCCCATTTGCAACCCCAAGCACAAAGTCGTCAACATGAGACCTTCGCACCGCATGGGAATCAAAGCTAGTACCCGAACTATTGTTACAGGTGTCGCACGTTAGCAGTAGTCGACGGCCACCAACACCGTCTGCTGGCACATGCTCGTCGGTGAGGACGCGAGCAGCAACCGCCTCGCGTGGAAACGCCACTAGACAGCAAGGACAGGCGTAGTAATCGCGATCAGCAGGAAGCCTGTCGCTCAGTTGGAGCTTGTCTAGTACTAGCCGCAACCGAGGCGCGCCGTCATCGAACCACCGCAACCGCCTAGCCAGTTCCCTGTCCACTGCCTGAGCCTAGTTTGCCGTGTCCGTCGCAGGAGGTACCCGACACACAGAGACGATGCATCTCGAAACACCCACTGCGCCAACATCTGACATCAGCCAGTGGCCCAACGTTGTCACTCAGGCAATCACGCAGGTCCCCAGATGGTCCCCAACCACGGGCTGTCTAGATCAAGCCATGATCCATCGAAGACACGAAAAAGCCCTGCCGAGCAGGCAAGATACCTGTTCAGCAGGGCTGATTCAGACCGTCGGGACGACAGGATTCGAACCTGCGACCCCTTGACCCCCAGTCAAGTGCGCTACCAAGCTGCGCCACGTCCCGGCCACACACCCCGTGAGGCGTGTGCTGAAAGCTTAGCGCATCCACATCGGACTGCTGACGTGGGGGGTTGGTTTTGGTGATCATGGGGTTTACCTGCGGATATAGCAGAGGCCCGCGTGGTGCGGGCCTCTGCTCCCCTCGGTCCCGGTCGATCCCCCGACAGCTCGACCGACCTCGCCAACTATGCGTTGGCGGTGTTTCGTTCACTACCGCCATAAGTCGAGTCTTTTTGGTCAACTTTCGTCCTACCGGTGGGTAGGGAGGCCTCCACGGTGAAGCCGCCGTCTGGATGGCGGGTGGTGGTGAGGGTGCCGCCCAGGAGAGTCACGCGTTCGGAGAGGCCGTGCAGGCCGGTGCCCTCGTGGTCTGGGGGTGGGGGGACTGTGGTGGGGGGTGCATTGGTGATGGTGGCCCTGATGGTGCTGTTTCTCCTGGTCAGGGTGATGTGGACTGGGGTGCCTGGGGCGTGTTTGGTGACGTTGGTCAAGGCTTCTTGGACTACGCGGTAGAGGGCGCGGCCTGCGGCTGGGGAAGGTGGCGTTCTGGTGTGGTTGTCGTAGGTGACGGGGAGGCCTGCGGCTCTTGCCCGGTCGACCAGGAGGGGGAGGTGGTCGTAGCCCTCCGCTGGTTCTCTGGGGGCGTTGAGGAGGCCTAGGGCGGCGCGCATCTCGGCAAGGGTTTCCTTGGCCAGGGCGCGTACGCGTAGTGCGGTGTCCTTGGTGTGTTGTTCGGTGGTGGTGGCCGCCAAGGCGGCTGACTCGACGGCTATGAGGGTGGCGTGGTGGCCTACCGCGTCGTGGATTTCCCTGGCGATCCTGGCGCGTTCCGCTGAGCGGGCGGTGGCTTCTCTTGCCTCCCACTCGGCTTCGCGGGCCCTGTCGGTTTCCGCGAGGCTCTTTGTGAGGTCGTGTCTGGCGGTGATGAGGGCGCCGATGGCGGCTGGGGCCGCGGACAGGAAGAACGTGTACGCGAGGGTGAGGACGGTCCGGTTCACGGACAGGCCCTCGTGGGCGATGACGAACGTGGCCGGGATCAGGGTGGCCGCTGTGACGCAGGCGAGGATGACCGGTTGGGACTTGGTGCGGCGGCCGGCGCGGTAGAGGGCGACCACCGCTGGGGGCCAGCCCAGGCCGCCGCAGAGGGCGGGGACGCAGAGCAGGACCGTCAGCCACGGCCAGCGGAGGCGCAGTGGGAGGGCTAGGCAGGCCAGCAGGGCAGTGGGGACGGACCAGGGGAACGGGTACGTGCCCGCCATGAGGACCAAGCCCGCCGGGACGCCTACGGCGAGCAGTTCCAGGGCGAATCTGCGGGAGAGGATCACCAGGCGTCGCCGTTCGCTCGCTGGGCCACCAAGGCGGCTTGGACGCGGTTCTCCACGCCCAGCTTGGTGAACAGGGTGGAGA
Source organism: Umezawaea sp. NPDC059074 (assembly GCF_042738955.1). Lineage (NCBI taxonomy): Bacteria > Bacillati > Actinomycetota > Actinomycetes > Pseudonocardiales > Pseudonocardiaceae > Umezawaea > Umezawaea sp. NPDC059074. Next base: position 27,122 of record NZ_JBHYHC010000033.1, on the reverse strand, counting down.
CGTAGCTCTTCACGGTGGCCTCGGTGAGGCCCAGGTCGCGGGCGATGGCGGCGTTGGGTCTGCCTGCCGCGACGAGGGACAGCACCTGGCGTTCTCGGCCCGTGAGGCCTGCCAGCTGGTGGTTCTCGCGCAGGCCCGTGCCCCTCAGGCGGGGTAGGAGGCGGGCGGTGATGCGCGGGTCTAGGACGGCGCCGCCCGCGGCCAGGTCGAGGACCGCGCGGACCAGGGCGTCGGGTTCGGCGTCCTTCAGCAGGAAGCCCTGGGCGCCGAGGTCCAGGGCGGTGGCGACGTAGTCGTCGAGATCGAACGTGGTCAGGATGGCCACGACGGGCGGGTCTGCCAGTTCGTGCAGGCGGCGCAGGGCCTCAAGGCCGTCCACGCCCGGCATCTGCACGTCCACGAGGACCACGTCCGGGTGAACTCGGGACACCACGTCGAGCAGTTCGGCGCCGTCCGGCGCCTCGGCGACGACCCGGATGCGGTCGTCGGTCTCCAGCAGGACCGCGAGCCCCCGCCGGAGCAGGGGCTCGTCGTCCGCCAGCACCACTCGCACGGCCACGTCGCCCAGGAGACCTCATTCGGCCTCCTGGAGCAACCTGGTCTGCTACTTCTTGCCGCCCTTGCCGCCGCCCTTGGCACCCGGCTTGCCGCTGAAGCCGCGCTTCTCGCGGACGCGCACCGAGATGCGGACGGGGCTGCCGACGAAGCCGAACTCCTCGCGGAGCTTGCGCTCGATGAACCTGCGGTAGCCCGCCTCCAGGAAGCCGGAGGTGAACAGCACGAACGTCGGCGGCCTGGTCGAGGCCTGGGTCGCGAACAGGACCTTCGGCTGCTTGCCGCTGCGGACCGGCGGCGGCGTGGCGGCGATCAGCGCCGTCAGCCACGTGTTCAGCCTGCCCGTCGGCACGCGGGTGTCCCACGACGCCAGCGCGGTGCGCAGCGCCGGGGCCAGCTTGCGGACGGCGCGGCCGGTCAGCGCGGAGATGTTGACCGTCTCCGCCCACGGCACGCGCACGAGGCCGCGTTCGAGTTCGCGGACCATCTCCTTGCGGCGGTCCTCGTCCACGAGGTCCCACTTGTTCATCGCGAGCACGATGCCCTTGCCGGACTCGACGGCCATGGTCAGCACGCGCAGGTCCTGCTCGCTGATCGGCTCGCTCGCGTCCAGCAGCACGATCGCGACCTCGGCAGAGTCGATCGCCGCCTTGGTGCGCAGCGACGCGTAGTACTCGGCGCCGCTGGCGAAGTTCACGCGCTTGCGCAGGCCTGCCGTGTCGACGAAGCGCCACACCTCGTCGTCCAACTCGACCATCGAGTCGACCGGGTCGACGGTCGTGCCCGCGACCGCGTCGACGACCGAGCGGTTCTCGCCGGTCAGGCGGTTGAGCAGGCTGGACTTGCCGACGTTCGGCTTGCCGACCAGCGCCACGCGGCGGGGGCCCGCGACGGGGTTGAAGTCGTCGCGCGGGGACTCCGGCAGCGCCTTCAGGATCTCGTCGAGCAGGTCGCCCGAGCCGCGGCCGTGCAGACCGGAGACCGGCCACGGCTCGCCGAGGCCCAGCGACCACAGCGACGCCGTCTCGGCCATCAGCCGCTCGTCGTCGACCTTGTTCGCGACCAGCAGCACCGGGCGCTTCGAGCGGCGCAGGATCTTCGCCACGGCCTCCTCGGTGGCCGTGTAGCCGACGGTCGCGTCCACGACCAGCAGGATGACGTCCGCGGCCTCCATCGCCAGCTCGGCCTGCGCGGCGACGGCGGCCTGGAGGCCGGTCGCGTCGGGCTCCCAGCCGCCGGTGTCGACCACGGTGAACTTGCGGCCGTTCCACAGCGCGTCGTAGGCGATGCGGTCGCGGGTCACGCCGGGCACGTCCTGCACGACCGCCTCACGACGGCCGATGATGCGGTTCACCAGGGTCGACTTGCCCACGTTCGGGCGGCCGACCACGGCCAGCGTCGGCTGCGGGACCGCCGCCTCCTCGCCGTCCTCGAAGCCGTCGCCGTCGAAGCCCGACCAGTCGGACTCGTCCGTCCACGTGCCGTCCAAGTCCGTCACTTTGCTTCTCCACTCACACTTCTGTCGCGAAAATCGTCCAGTTCGGCCACCAGGGTGGCCAGGCGGTCGCGCACCTGCTCGGTGGCAACGTCGAGGGCCTGTCTGCCCTTCCCAGGGGGCACCTCGAACGGCTCGCCGACCAGCACGTCGACCACGGGCAGGAAACGGCGCCGGGCGCCTTCCGGGCGCAGCGTGCCCCGGCAGGCCACCGGCAGCACGACCGCGTCCGAGGACCTGGCCAGCCAGGCGGCCCCGTGCTGCGCGTCGGCCACGTCGCCGCTGCCGCGCGTGCCCTCGGGGAAGACGCCGACCACGCCACCGGCGCGGAGCACCCTCAACGCCGCGAGCAGCGGCGCCCGGTCGGGCACGCCGCGGCGCACCGACAGCTGACCGATCTTGCGCAGGAACCAGCCCAGCGGTCCCGCGAACATCTCCTGCTTGATCAGGAACACCACCCGGCGCGGCAGCGCTCCGAAGAGCAGCGGCCCGTCCGCCATGGAGCTGTGGTTGGCCACGACCACGACCGCACCGGTCAACGGTACGTGCTCCCGGCCGTGCACCCGCACGCGGAACGGCAGCGCGTAAGGGTACCGCGCGATCCACCGGCCGAAGTCCGTCCAGCCCGCCGACGCCCCGTCGGGGAGTTGAGCGGTCACCTGGTCACCCGATCCGCCACCCGGAGGCCGCGCTGGTCGACCAGGTCGAGCAGGGCGGCGACGGTGCCCGCGAGGTCCAGCGACGTCGTGTCGACCTCGACGGAGTCGTCGGCGGGCCGCAGCGGGGACACCGCGCGCGTCGAGTCGTAGGTGTCGCGGCGCTGCACGTCGGCGAGCACCGCGTCGACGGTGGCGGTCCGGCCCGCGGCCGTGTCCTGCCTGGTGCGGCGCTGTGCGCGCGCTTCGGCGGACGCCGTCAGGTAGACCTTCAGCTCGGCGTCCGGCGCGACGACGGTGCCGATGTCGCGGCCCTCGACGACGATGCCGTCGGCCTCGGCGATGATCCGCCGCTGCTCGGCGACGAGGAGTTCGCGGACCTCGCGCACGGCCGACACGGGCGACACCGCGAGGGTCACGTCCGCGCCGCGGATCTCCGCGCCGACGTCCTGGCCGTCCAGCGTCGTGGTCGCGCGGGCCGGGTCGGTGCCCAGCTCCAGCCGCGACGACCGAGCGATGGAAATCACCCGTTCGGTGTCGAGCGGGTCGACCCCGGCGCGCAGCACCGCCAGGGTCACGGCGCGGTACATCGCGCCGGTGTCGAGGTACCGGGCGCCCAGGATGGCCGCCAGTCGGCGCGCCACGGAGGACTTGCCGGTGCCGGAAGGCCCGTCGAGGGCCACCACGCCACGCAGCTCACCTTGTCCCACCGCGACTTCCTCCTGATGTCGATGACGCGGGCGGCGAGGTCCCCACGCCCACAGCCCCCCATTGTGCCTGGTGCGGAGCGTCACGCGCGCAGCAGGCGTGGTTAGTCCTTGCCGCCGTCGACGAACAGCTCCTGACCGGTCACGCCGGAGGCCTGCTCGGAGCAGAAGAACAGCACGGCGGCGGCGACCTCGTCGGCCGTGGCGAGCCTGCCGAGCGGGGTCCGCGACTCCACGTCGGCGACGTGGTCGGCGAAGTCGTCGACGGCCGCCTCGGTGCGCTCGCTGGCGATCAGGCCGGGCACGACCACGTTCACCGTCACGCCCGCGGGGCCGCCGTTCCACGAGAGGCTGCGCGCGGCGGCGTGCACCGCGCCCTTGGCGGCGGCGTACGCGCCCAGCCCTGGGATCCCCGCGCGGACGACGGCGCTGGACAGCAGCACCACCCGGCCCCAGCCCGCCTCGGTCATGCCGGGCAGGAACGTGCCGACCAGGTCCAGCATGCCCTCGACGTTGGCGCGCACCAGGGCGCGCGGGTCCTGGGACCACGCGAAAGCGTTGTGCACCAGCACGTCCACCGACCCGGTGCGCTCCAGCAGCGCCTCGGCCGAGTCCGGGTCGGCCAAGTCGAACCGCTCGGCGCGCACGCCCAGCGCCTCGACCCGCTCACGGCCCGACCGGTAGGTCGCCACGACCTCGTAGCCGTCCTTGACCAGGGCCGACGTGATCGCGCCGCCGAGGCGGCTCGCTCCCCCCGTGACGATCGCCTTGCGCACGAACGAACCCCGCTCCCCGTGATCGGCCGTTTTCCACCGTACTCATCCGAACGGTCACGAGCCGTCACCGGTTCAACGCGGGGGCGTCACCGCTGCTTCAGGTCGGTCCGCAGGGCCGCGGCGCCCCTCAGGTAGACGTGCTTGACCTCGGACCGGGTCAGGTCGGTGTCCACGTGCGCCATCAGCCGGATCACCCTCGGCATCGCGCCGGGCACCGCCATCTCGGTCGCGGACAGCAGCGGCACGTCGTCCAGACCGGCCTGCCGCGCCGCGTACGCCGGGAACTCCGACACCAGGTCCGGGGTCGCCGTGAGGATCACGCTGATCACCTCGTCGCTGGTGAGGCCGTTGCGCGTCAACACCTCCCGGACCAGTTCGGCTGTCGCCTCCAGCACCTGCTCCCGGTCGTCCGCGTCGATCTGGGTCGCACCGCGAATCGCTCGTACCGCCATTCGGCCGACTCTAACGGTCACCGCTCCCGAGATCCGCGAGCAACAGGCCGCTGCGGGGTTTCGGCGTGAAGTAGGTGCTCTTGCGCGGCATCCTCTCCCCCGCCGCGTGCACGGCCAGCACGTCGGCGAGCGGGACGGGCGCGACCAGCAGCACCGCGTCGGCGGCGACGGACCGCCACCGCTCGTCGGTCACCGGCCGCACCTGCGCGCACTCGGGGTCCAGGCGGAGCGCCTTCGCCAGCAGCACGGATTCCACGGCCGCGTGGTCGATGCCGGGGGTCGGCAGCTCGACGCGGAGCACCCGGTCCGGGCACACCACGACGACCACGCCCGGCTCCGGCGGCACGACGGCGGGCAGGTCGTCGACGCGCAGGCCGACCGCGCGCCACGCCGAGGCCAGGTCGTCGGCGGTCAGGCCGGTGTCCACGAGCGCGCGGTGGATCGGGCCGATCCGCAGCGCGGGCCCGGCCGTGACCAGCGCGAGCAGGCCGCTGAGCCCGGCGGCGGCCGCGGCGGCGACCCGGTGGTTGCCGTCGGCGACCAGCAGCTGGTGCGCCCCGGCGGCCTCCAGCAGCGTGTCCTGGGCCTCGCCAGGGCCGACCAGCCACAGCCGGTGCCGCCGCCCGCCCGAGTCGACCAACGACACCGCGGGCTCGTGGACGAACTCGGCGTGCAGCAGCCCGGTCAGCTCGTCGCGCTCGGCGACCGGCACGAGCATCGCGGCGCTGGTGGCGACCCCGAGCCCGGCCAGCACGCGGGCGCGTTCGGCGACGACGTCCGGGTACACCTGCTCGCTGTGCCGCACCCGGCTGATCCCGTCCGCGTCGACCGCGGCCGGGTCGACCATGCAGAGCAGGCCGCACGCGGTCCCGTCCGGACCGTCCACCCAGTACGGCGCGACCACGTCGTCGACCTGCCGGTACGACTGGCGCAGCAGCTCGGCGAGCGCCGCGCGGGCCGCGGGCAGCGACTCCAGCAGGCCCGTCCCGGCGGCGAGCGCGGCGGGCGTGCGGTGGGGGTGCTGCACGGCCAGCAGTGTCCCGCGACCGCCGCCGGGGGCGGCCAGTGCGCGGACCACCCGGTCCGGCTCGGCGAACTCGTCCACGTCCGGACCCGGTACCCGGTCCCGCACGACCCATCCACGCCGCACCGGCTGAAGCCATCCCGTCATCCGGGCACGGTACTGCGGCGGCCGGTCCCGTCATGGGACGTAAAGTAGGCTTTAGACTGTGAACGTCGAGGTCACGCCGCTACCGGGAATCGGCACCCGTCAAGACTTCATGATCCGAGCAGGCCGCCGGATCGGGGTGATCACCTACCGCGACGGCAAGTTCGAGTTCATCATCTCGAAGACCGACGACCCCGACGCGTGCTCGGCGTCCATACCGCTGACCCCGCAGGAAGCGGGGACGCTGGCCGGTCTGCTCGGCGCGCCGCAGCTGGTGGCGCACCTGGCGAACCAGCACAGCGAGGTCACCGGGATCGACACGAAGCAGTTCCCGATCGTCCCCGGCTCGCAGTACGACGGCAGGGAACTCGGCGACACCCAGCTCCGCACCCGCACCGGCGCGTCGATCGTCGCCGTCGTGCGCGCGGGCACCGTGCACCCCTCGCCCCGCCCGGACTTCGTGTTCACCGGCGGCGACCTGGTCGTGGTCGTCGGCACGTCGGACGGCCTCTCGCAGTCCGCCGAGATCCTGGGTGGTGGCTGAGCACCCGTGCACACGACAGCGATCGCACTGATCCAACTCGGGGCGGTCTTCTTCGGCTTGGGCCTGCTCGGCCGGGTCGCCTGGAAGATCGGCATCTCCCCCATCCCGCTCTACCTGATCGGCGGACTGGCCTTCGGCCACGGCGGGCTGATCCCGCTGGACGGCATCGAGGAGTTCACGCACATCGCCAGCGAGATCGGCGTCGTGCTCCTCCTGCTGCTGCTCGGCCTGGAGTACTCGGCGAGCGAACTGGTCACCGGCTTGAAGAAGTCGTGGATGGCCGGGGTGCTCGACATCGTGCTGAACGCGACGCCGGGCGCGGTCGCGGGGCTGCTGCTGGGCTGGGGCCCGGTCGGCGCGCTCGCGATGGCGGGCGTCACCTACATCTCCTCCTCCGGCATCATCGCGAAGGTCCTCGGCGACCTCGGGCGGCTCGGCAACCGGGAGACGCCGGTCGTGCTGTCGGTGCTGGTGTTCGAGGACCTGGCGATGGCCGTGTACCTGCCGATCCTGACCGCCGTGCTGGCGGGCGTGAGCTTCCTCGGCGGGTTGAGCGCGGTGGGCATCTCGCTGGCCGCGATCACGGTCGTGCTGGTGATCGCGTTGAAGTACGGGAAGTACGTGTCCGCGATCGTGGACTCGCCGGACGCCGAGGTGTTCCTGCTCAAGGTGCTCGGGTCGGCGCTGCTGGTGGCGGGCATCGCCTCGCAGCTCCAGGTGTCCGCCGCCGTGGGCGCGTTCCTGCTCGGCATCGCGATCTCCGGCTCGACGGCGGAGAACGCGACCCGGATGCTCGAACCGCTGCGCGACCTGTTCGCCGCGATGTTCTTCGTGGTGTTCGGGTTGAACACCAACCCGGCGTCGATCCCGCCGGTGCTCGGCGTCGCGGTCGCGCTGGCCGTGGTGACGACGCTGACGAAGGTCGCGACCGGCTGGTGGGCGGCGAAGCGGCAGGGCATCGCGAAGATGGGCCGGGCCCGTGCCGGAGCGGCTTTGGTGGCACGCGGGGAGTTCTCCATCGTGATCGCCGGGCTGACCGTGGCGTCCGGCGCGGTGGACGAGAAGCTGGCCGCGCTGGCGACGGCGTACGTGCTGCTGATGGCCGTGCTCGGCCCGGTGACGGCGCGCATCGTGGAACCGGTGGTGGGCCTGGTGCGCAAGCGCCGCGGCGTGCGGGAGACGGCAACCGCCTGAACGGCTCTGCGACGTTCGGGTGAACCCCGGTATCTGAGGGGTGTGGCGCGGCTCACTAATGGGCAGGAGTCAGAACCGCCGCCACCGTCCCCGAAGGGGGTCGTCATGTCACAGCCGACGAGCGCCGAGACCACTGGTCGTTACCTGGTGCTCCTGGAGAACAACGCCACCGCCGCGGGTGTGCGCGAACTGGACCGGGTAGCAGGCATCCAGGTCGCGACCACCGCGGACACCGTCGCCGAGCAGATCGCGGGCTCGGACGGGGTGATCTTCCACGAACTCGGCATCGCGGTCGTGGACGCGAGCCCCGACCAGGTGCCGGGCCTGAACCGCGCGGTCGACGAGCCCGGCCCGGTGCTCGCCGTGGAAGCCGAGCGGGTGGTGCACGCGATCACGTCCACGTCGACCGACTCCGACGTGGCCGCCGTGGACGAGTCGGTGTTCACCTGGGGCCTCCAGGCCATCGGCGCGAACCTGAGCACCGCCACCGGGCGGGGCATCCGGGTCGCGGTGCTGGACACCGGGTTCACCGTGGCGCACGCGGACTTCGTCGGCCGGACCGTGACGACGAGCTCGTTCATCACCGGCGAGACGGTGGACGACGCGCACGGGCACGGCACGCACTGCATCGGGACGTCGTGCGGGCCTCGGCGGCCCGCGTCCGGGCCGGGGTACGGCGTGGCGTACGAGGCGGAGATCTACGCGGGGAAGGTGTTGAGCAACGCCGGGTCCGGATCGGACGGCGGGATCCTCGCGGGCATCGAGTGGGCCATCGCGAACGGGTGCGCGGTGGTGTCGATGTCGCTGGGGGCGACCGTTCGGCCGGGCACGCCGTACTCGACGATCTTCGAGCAGGCGGCGGCGCGGGCGTTGGCGAAGGGGACGTTGATCGTCGCCGCGTCGGGGAACGACAGCCGTCGGCCTGGGACGGTGGCGCCGACCGGGCACCCGGCGAACTGCCCGTCGATCATGGCTGTCGGGGCGGTGGACGTCGGGCGGGCCATCGCGTTCTTCTCGTGCGGGACCGTGGACACGATCGGGGCCGTGGACGTCGTGGCGCCTGGGGTGGACGTGTACTCGTCGTGGAACGCCGCGCCGGGGACGAAGAGGTTGCAGGGGACGAGCATGGCCACGCCGCACGTGGCGGGAGTGGCGGCGTTGATGGCGGAGAAGTACGGGGCGCGGGGGTTCGAGCTGTGGGCGCGGTTGGCGCAGACGGCTCGACGGTTGCCCTTGCCATCCACGGATGTCGGTGCAGGATTGGTGCAAGCTCCCTGAGTGCCCGCACCCCCCGGAGGTCGGTCGGTGGTCAAGGTCGTGGTGTCGATCGCCGATTCGAGCCTGGGGCGGGTGGACGCCGTCGTCGCCGGGTTGAAGGCGGCCGGGATGGTCGTGGACGACGTGATGGAAGCCCTGGGGATGGTGACCGGGGGTGTCGCGGAGTCGGCGATGGGTCGGTTGAAGGCGGTGCCGGGGGTTGAGGAGGTGGAGAGGCAGCGGGCTGTGGGGTTGTGAGGGTTTTCGGCTGGGGTTCCGGGTGGGTTTCCGGGCTGTGGTGGGGTTTTCAGGCCTGGGAGTTGTCGGTGGCCGGAAATGTCGTACCCCTGTCGTAGCGTGTGCGTCGGGGGGTTCTCACTTGCGGGGGACCCCTGGGCCGCTGTGGTTCGCCTGGAGCCGGGGGGTCGGCTGGGGGTTCCGGCGTGGTCTGGTCGGTGGCTGCGGGTTCCGATGTGGTCCGTCGGCGGCCGCCGGTTCGGAGATGGCCGGTTGGTGGCCGGCGGATTGGTGTGGGTCGCCCGGCGGCTTCGACTTCCAGCGTGCTGTGGCCGATTTTACTTGGGTCCCCTCATTTTGACCTTGATCGGGCCAAAAGGCAGTGCCCCAAAGCCCTGCCCGATCTCCAATTTTAAGGCCAAAATCCCCAAGTAAAATCGGCCACGTTCCGTGGCCTGCGACCGTCGGTTCCAGCGGGGTCGGCATGCGGGCTTGAGTTCCAGCCCGGTCACCACCGTCCCTGGCTCTCTGGTGGTGGGCCACCGCTTTGCCCAGGGACCGCTTGTGGTTGCCGATCAGCCCTGGGTCTGTCTTCGGCCTTGGCCTTGGCCTGTTGATGATCAATTACCACCTTGGCCGCTCGGGCTCTGGTGTGTGGTCCTTGTTGGTGGCTCGTTCGTGGGTGGGAAGATGGGTCGCACGACCGCGGTTGGCCGGGACGTTCGTCCGAGCCTGGGGTTCCCGGATCGAACAAGTGTTCTATGCTGTGGCCGGGTCGAGCCGGTATTGCCAGAGAGGAAACCAGAACGTGTCTAACACGCTCACGGAGCAGAGTGACCAGGTAGACGCGGTGGAAGCCAAGATTCCGGCGGCCCCCGAGGCCGTTGTGGAGTCGGTGCCCGCGGCGAAGCCGGTGGACGAGGCCGCTGCGAAGGTGGCTGCTGACGCGACCGCCGAGCCCGCTGTGGACGAGGCGCCCGCCAAGCCGGTCAAGCGGGCCAAGAGCACGGCCAAGAAGACCCGGACCGTCGAGCTGACGCTCACGGTGACCGGGACCATGGACGGCGACTGGCAGGCCGACCTGCTGCACGGCACCCAGCGTGTCGTGCAGGGCCTCACCATCCCGGCCATCGCGGTGTCCAAGGCCGCGAAGGAGCTGCACGAGGACATCTTCAGCGGCATCGAGACCGTGCTCGAAGCGGCGCGCGACCAGCACCGCACCCGCATGGAAGAGCTCGAAGCCGAGCTGGCCAAGGTGAAGCAGGCGTTGGCCGAGCTGAGCGACTGACGTAGGACGACGACGAAGGGCCCCCACCGAGCACGACGGTGGGGGCCCTTCGCGTTACCTGTTGGGGTCCAGCAGGAGTTTGCCGCTGGTGCGGCGGGCGCGCAGGTCCTCGTGGGCCCGGCGGACCTCGGACATGGCGTACTCACCGCCGGGGATGGCGCGGAGCTTGCCGTCCAGCACCAGGCCGAACAGCTCGTCCATGGCGCGGTGCACGACGCCGCCGGGCAGGCGGAACGCGTGCGGCAGCCACATGCCGATGACGGCCGTGGAGCGCGCGAGCAGCTTGACCGGGTCGACGGGGGCGGGCTTCTCGCGGCTGGCCATGCCGTAGAACGCGAGCCTGCCGAACGGGGCCAGCGCGGCGATGCTCTGGTCGGTCACCGTGCCGCCCGCCATGTCCAGGACGATGTCGACGCGGCGGCCGTTGTTGGCCTCCTGCAAGGCTTCCGTCATGTTCTCCTCGGTCGAGGAGATGGCGACGTCGGCGCCGAGGTCGAGCGCGAGCTTGCGCTTGTCGTCGGTGCTGGCGGTCGCGATCACGCGGCCCGCGCCCCACAGCTTCGCCAGCTGCACGGCGATCGTGCCGACGCCACCGGCGGCGGCGTGCACGACGACGCTCTCGCCCTCCAGGAGGTGGGCGCTGCGGCGCAGCAGCAGCCACGCGGTCGCGCCCTGGACGACCATGCTGAGCGCGGTCAGGTCGTCCACGCCCTCCGGCACGTCGAACGTGGTCGCGGCGGGCGCGACGGCCTTCTGCGCGTACCCGCCGCCGCCCTTGGTCAGCGCGACGACGCGGCGGCCGTCCGCCGTGGTGCCCGCGATCTCGCCGCCGGGCACGATCGGCAGCACCGTCTTCGACAGGTAGGAGTTCTCGGCCTGGTGGGTGTCGGCGTAGTTGAGGCCCGCGCGGCGGACGTCGATCAGGACCTCGCCGGGGCCCGCGACAGGGTCGGGCAGGTCGACCTCGGTGAGGACCTCGGGTCCGCCGAACTCGGTGATCTGGATGGCGCGCACGGGTTTCAGGCCTCCTGACCGGTCGCGAAAGCGCCGGGGTCGACGGGCAGACGGTCACCGGTCGCGGTGCGCGGACCGGGGGCGTTGCGGAAGGTGAACGGCTGCGACTCGCGGCCGGGGACGACGAACCAGCAGTCGCCGGTGCCGTCGGACTGCGCGATCGCCATGAAGGCGTCGACGACGTCGGAGACCTCGAGGATCGGCAGGTTCGTGGCGTCCAGCTGCGCGCGGAACGGCGTGATGATGGCGGTGTCCGCGAACGACGGGCACAGCGCGTTGACGCGCACGTGGTCGCGCACCAGCGAGGGCGCGAGCGAGCGGACGAGACCGACGACGGCCGTCTTGTTGGCGCCGTAGATCGGGTCGAGCGGGGTCGGCGTGATGCCCGCCATGCTGGCCGTGGCGATGATCTGGCCGCGGCTCTCGCGCAGCGCCGGCAGGGCGGCGTGCACGCCGTAGACGACGCCGTCGAGGTTGATGCCCATGACGCTGCGGTAGCGCTCGGGGTCGAAGTCGTCGCCGAGGCCGAACCCGGTGGAGATGCCCGCGTTCAGCGCGATGAGGTCCAGCGAGCCGTAGCGCTCGACCGCGAGCGCCACGGCGGCCTTGCTGTGCTCGGGGTCGCGCACGTCGCAGTGCGTGAACAGGCCGTCGACCTCGTCGGCGATCACCTTGCCCCGGTCGCCGTCGATGTCGGCGACGACCACTCGCGCGCCCAGCCCGGCGAGGCGCCTCGCCGCGCCCGCGCCGATCCCGTTCGCCGCACCGGTGATCAGCGCGACCTTGCCATCGAACCTGCGGTCCTCCACCGGCACTGCCTCCTCGTGACGTACATTCCGACCAGTCGGTATGGTCCTGGTGGTCATGCTAGGCCGTCAGGCTGGCGCGGGCCAGTCCGCGCGGAGTACTTTCTAAGCGCTTGCTTAGCTCACGTTCAAGGAGGAACCAGTGGCTGCAGAAACCGCTTCGCGGGTAGCGATCGTCACGGGCGCGGCGCGCGGCATCGGCGCCGCGACCGCGTGGCGACTGGCCCAGGACGGCTTCGCCGTCGCGCTCCTCGACCTCGACGTGCAGAGCTGCGCCGACGCCGCCGAGAAGATCAACGCCTCGGGCGGGCGCGCGTTGGCCGCGGCCGTGGACGTCAGCGACTCGGACCAGGTCGCCGCGGTCGTGCAGAAGGTGGCCGACGAGCTCGGCGCGCCGACCGTCCTGGTCAACAACGCGGGCATCCTCCGCGACAACCTGCTGTTCAAGATGACCGACGGCGACTGGGACGCGGTCATGAACGTCCACCTCCGCGGCGCGTTCCTGATGAGCCGCGCGGTGCAGAAGTTCCAGACCGAGCAGGGCTGGGGCCGCATCGTGAACCTCTCCAGCACCTCCGCGCTGGGCAACCGCGGCCAGGCCAACTACGCCACCGCGAAGGCCGGTCTCCAGGGCTTCACCAAGACCCTCGCGATCGAGCTGGGCAAGTTCGGCGTCACGGTCAACGCCATCGCGCCGGGCTTCATCGCCACGGAGATGACGGCCGCCACCGCCGCGCGGATGAAGGTGGACTTCGAGGACTTCAAGAAGGCCGCCGCCGCGGCGATCCCGGTCGCCCGCGTCGGCACGCCGGACGACATCGCCCACACGGTCTCGTTCCTCGTCAGCGACGGGGCCGGGTTCGTGTCGGGTCAGGTCATCTACGTCGCAGGCGGACCGAAGGACTGAGGGGCACACCGATGCGCGTTTTCGCTTCGCTGGACGAGTACGCCGCCGCCAAGGGCGAGCACCTGGGGCACGGCGACTGGCACGAGATCACCCAGGACGAGATCAACCTGTTCGCCGACGCGACCGGCGACCACCAGTGGATCCACATCGACCTGGAGAAGGCCAAGGCGGGCCCGTTCGGCGCACCGGTGGCGCACGGGTACCTGACGCTGTCGCTGATCCCGTTGCTGGTGAAGGACATCTACACCATCGAGGGCTTGAAGATGGGGGTGAACTACGGGCTGAACAAGGTCCGCTTCCCCAGCCCGGTGGTCGTCGGGTCGCGGGTGCGGGCCGGTGCGGAGATCGTCGACGTCGTCGACTTCCCGCCGGGCAAGCAGGCCGTGGTGAAGGTGACCGTGGAGATCGACGGCAACCCGAAGCCCGGCTGCGTTGCCGAGACCGTGGTGCTGTTCGTGGCGTAGCGGGGTGGGTGGCGTGGCCTCGTCACGCCACCCGCAACGACCCCATGAGCAGGTCCGCGTAGTGCCGGGCGATGTCCTCGGCCGACAGCGGACCGTCCACGTGGTACCAGGTGCCGAGGTGGTGCACCGCGCCGAAGTAGTGGTGCACGGCCACGTCGGCGGGCACGTCCGCGCGGAAGACCCCGCTGCTCTGGCCTTCTTCGACCAGCGCGCGGAAGCGCTCGTGGTAGCGGCGGCGTTCGGCCCGCACCTCCAGGCGCTTGTCCTCCGCGAGGTGGTCGGCCGACCGGAAGTACACCTTCGCCTGGTTGAAGTTCTCGATCGACGTCACGATCACGTCCGCCGCGGCCGCGTGCAGCCGTTCGGCCACCGGCCCGTCGCCGGAGGCGATCTTCTCCAGCCGTTCGGTCTGCATCCGCAGGACGCTGCCGTAGATCTCGTGCAGCAGGTCGTCCTTGGACCCGAAGTAGTGGTACATCGCCCCCTTGGTGACACCGGCGCGGTCCACGATCTCCTGCACGGCCACCCGGTCGAAACCCTTGGCCGCGAACAACTCGGTGGCGGCGCCGATCAGCCGTTCCGGGACAGTGCCGTTGGTCACCGCCCAAGCCTACCTACCCGGTGGTCGGGAACAGCATTCCCGAGAACAGCGCGGCGATGTTCCACGCGTCGTCGTCACCGCGGTGGTGGGTGCCCTCCAGCGGCAGGCCGGCGATCTTCAGCGCGGCGTCCAACCCGACCTCGCGCGGCAGCCTCCTGGTCAACGCGAACAGCGTCTTCACGTTCACGTGCCGCGGCCCGAACGGGTACGAGCCCTGCCGTTCGAACTGCTTGCGGTCGTAGTCGCCGTAGCTCGCCCACACCCGGTCGCGGGACCCGAAGTCCTTGCGCAGCAACCGGCACGCCTCCGCGTAGGTGACGCCGCCCGCGACCTGCTCGGCGGTCAGCGTCGTCAACGACGTGCAGAACTCGCTGACCGTCGACCGTTCGGGGCGCACCAGCACGCTGTGCTTGCCGACCCGTTCCCCGGACTCCACGTCCAGTTCGCACACGCCGATCTCGATGATCTCCGACACCTGACCCGCGGGCGGCTCCCCCGCCCAACAGGTGGCTTCGACGTCCACCACCAGCACTCGATCCAGTTTCACCGGGAGATCGTCGCAGGAATGCGGAAACCCCGCGCCCGACTTTCGCCGGACGCGGGGTTTCCAGTGGCTCGGTCAGCCCGCGATCGACAGGCCGCCGTCGACCACGAGCGTGGCCCCGGTGACGTAGCCGCCCGCGGCGGACGCGAGGAAGACCACGGCAGCGGCCAGTTCCTCGGCGTCGCCGACGCGGCCCATGGGCGCCCTCTTCAGGTGCGCCTCCAGGTAGCCGTCCGGGTAGGTGTCGGTCATCTCGCTCTCGAAGTAGCCGGGCGCGATGGCGTTGACGCGGATCCCCTTGCGGGAGCTCCACTGCGCCGCCAGGTCCCGCGTGAGGCCGAGCAGCGCGGCCTTCGACGAGGAGTACGCGGCCTGCGGCAGGCCACCGGACATCAGGCCCAGCACGCTGGAGATGTTGATGATGGAACCGCCGCCCGCCATCGCCGCCGCTGCCGCCTGCGCCATCCAGTACGCGCCGTTGAGGTTCACGTCGATGACGCCGCGGAACTGCTCCGGCGTCTCGCGCGACGCGGGCACGGCCGTGCCGACACCGGCGTTGTTGACCAGGATCGAGACCGGCCCGAACGCGGCGGCCTCCTCGGCGACCCGACGGCAGTCCTCGGGCAGCGCCACGTCGGCCTGCACGATCAGCGCCCGCCGACCGGCGTCCTCGACGAGCTGCGCGGTGTCCTTGAGGCGCTCCGCGCGACGAGCCGCGAGCACGACGTCCGCGCCCGCCTCGGCGAGGGCCTTGGCGAACGCGACACCGAGCCCGGAGGACGCGCCGGTGACGATGGCGACCTGGCCGTCGAGGCGGAACTTGTCGAGGATTCCCATGTCAGCAAAGCCTTTCCGGGTGAGTGGTCACAGACCGAGGTCGCGGCCGATGAGTTCCTTCATGATCTCGTTGGACCCCGCCCAGATCTTCGTGACCCGAGCGTCCATCCACGCCCGCGCGACCCGGTACTCGGTCATGTACCCGTAGCCGCCGTGCAGCTGCACGCACGCGTCGAGCACCTCGTTCTGCACGTCCGCGCTCCAGTACTTCGCCTTCGCCGCGTCCACGGCGGTCAGCTCGCCGCGGGTGTGCGCCAGCGTGCACTGGTCCAGGTACGCCTGCGTCACGTCGACCTTGGTGACCAGCTCGGCGAGCAGGAACTTGTTGGCCTGGAACGACCCGATGGACTGGCCGAACGCCTTGCGCTCCTTGGTGTACTCGATCGTCTCCAGGAGGATCTGCGCGGCGTGCGCCAGGTTCGAGATCGCGCCGCCGATCCGCTCCTGGGGCAGGCGCTCCATCATGTAGACGAACCCGCGGTCGACCTCGCCGATGACCTGCTCGGCGGGCAGCCGCACGTCCGAGAAGAACAGCTCCGCCGTGTCCGACTCCGGCTGCCCGACCTTGTCCAGCTTGCGCCCGCGCTCGAACCCCTTCATCCCGGTCTCGACGGCGAACAGCGTGATGCCCTTCGCCCCCTTCTCCGGCGAGGTGCGCGCGGCGACGACGATCATGTCGGCCGAGTACCCGTTGGTGATGAACGTCTTGGAGCCGTTGAGGATCCAGTCGGACCCGTCGCGGACGGCGACGCTCTTCAGCGCGGCCAGGTCCGACCCGCCGGACGGTTCGGTCATGCCGATCCCGGTGGTCATCTCCCCGGAGCAGAACCGCGGCAGCCACCGCTGCTTCTGCTCCTCGGTGCCCAGGTCGACGAGGTAGGGCGCGACCACGTCGCCGTGGATGCCGATGCACGAGGCGACACCGGCGCTGAGCTTGCACAGCTCCTCGCCGAACACGGTGTTGAACCGGTAGTCGTTCGCCCCGCTGCCGCCGTACTCCTCCGGCACCTCGAGCCCCAGCAGCCCCTGCCGACCGGCCTCGAGCCACGCGTCGCGGTCGATGAACCGCTGCTCGACGTACTTCTCGTAGTTCGGCCGCAGCGTGCGGTCCACGAACTCGCGCGCCGACTCCCGAAAAGCGTGGTGATCCGCGTCGAACAGCGTCCGCTGCACGAGTGCCTCCCCGAAAACGAACATACTAAGCGGTTGCTTAGAGCTAAGCGTGCGCTTAGATTGCTATACGATCGCCCCTCTGTCAACACGTCCGGAGGACACATGACCAGCCTGGGTGAGGCCGAGTTCGCCCTGCTCGACCAGTCCTGGCACGACGCCATCACCCCGGACGCGGCCCGCAGGATGCTCATCGCGGCGGCGCAGGCGTTCGCCGACAAGGGCTACCACGCCACCACGACGAGGGACATCGCCGCCCGCGCGGGCATGAGCCCGGCGGCCGTCTACATCCACTACCGCTCCAAGGAGGACCTCCTCTTCCAGATCAGCAAGATCGGCCACGAGCGCTCGCTGAAGCTGCTGACCGCGGTGCAGGACCCCGACCCCGCCGACCGGATGGCCGCCACGGTCGCCGCGTTCGCCAGCTGGCACGCGGAGTTCCGGACCACGGCACGGGTCGTCCAGTACGAACTGGGCGCGCTGTCCCCGGAGCACCACGCCGTCGTGGCGGAGCTGCGCCGCAAGATCGAGACCCACGTGCGGGTCATCGTCGAGGACGGCGTGAGGTCCGGCGCCTTCCAGGTGCCCGACCAGAACGGCGCGGCGCTGGCGGTGCTGTCGCTGTGCATCGACGTGGCCCGGTGGTACCGGCCGGACGGGAAGCGGACGCCGGGGGAGATCGGCGGCCTCTACGCCGATCTGGTGCTGCGGATGCTGCGCCCGCTGGGCTGAGCGCTAGGCGCAGGTGACGCCGAGGCAGCCGGAGGGGTTGCCGACGGAGGTGTTCCCGCCGCCGTCCGTCACGGAGCCCGGAACCGCCTCGATGCCGTAGTCGGCGTTGGTCCTGGTGATGTTGCCGGTGATCTCCACCGGAGCGCCCGCCGGGACGGTCACGTGGATCCCGTCGTTGACCGGGCGGCCCGCGGAGTCGACCCTCCCGCCGGACGTCTGGCCGTTGGACCGCAGGGTGTTCCCCTCGATCCGCACCCAGTAGGGGCTCTGGTTCACCGTGGACTCGAGGAGGATCCCGGCGACCGCGTTCTCGGTGAACGTGTTCTCCGAGATCGTGATCCCGTCCTCCAGGCCGGTGAACGTGTCGGACGCGTCCACGCCGATCTGGTTCCTGGTGAACTTGTTGCCGGTGATCCGGAGGTTGGTGGACGAGGCGGGCTGCTGGACGAAGACCGCGCGGTCGCCGTTGCTGAAGCGGTTGTCGGCGATCGTGGTGTTGCGGCAGGCGTTCAGCACCCTGATGTACCCCTGGGTGAAGACGTTGCCGGACACCGTCAGGTCGTCCGCCTCGCGCAGGCTGATCCCCGACCTGGTGAAGGTGCTCCTCGTCAGCGAGCCGTTGTTCGCGTTCGTCGAGTAGGTCACGGAGCTGTCGGTGAAGGTGGAGCCGGAAATGACCGGCGACCGGCTGGAGGACACGAGTTCGAGACCGACCCCGGAGAATTCGGTGTTGGCGACGGTCAGCCCGGACGACGTGTTTATCTGAACCCTGCCGCGGCGGATCTTGCAGTTGGTCAGCTTGAGGTTGGTGCTGTTGTCCACGGTCTGGACGTTGTCGGTGGTGTTGTCGGCGAGGGTCACGTTGAGCAGTTCGCCGTCGACCGACGTCGCGAGGAACACCCCGCGGCCGAAGCGCGAGAGCGTGCCGTTCCGAACGCGGACGTTCGCCTGGCCGATCACGGAGATCCCGGTGGCGGTCCCGGACCCGGTGATGCTGTGGCCGTTGAGGTTCAGGACGATCCCGCCCGCCTTGACGACGAGACCGGGGCCGGAGCACTGGAGGTCGGCGGTGAGCTTGATGTCGGTGGTGACGACGTCGCCGCACTGGGCCGAGGGCGGCGGGGCGGCGAGCGCCTGCCCGGTCATCGGGCCCGCCAGGAGGGAGGCGGCCGCCACCAGGACGGTCGCGCGACGGCGGGCGGTGTCTAATCGCCGGACCGGTCGAGTCCCGGTCGTCGAGGCAAGATGCGGAGAATTCATCGAGCACGTCCATTTCTCGACCCGCAAGCGCGCAATGGAGTAGTTCTTTGCGCATTCCCGAAGGTCTTTTCGGCCTGCTCGCCGCATGGTCGACGCGCAGGGTCTCCGGTTTATCGACGTGCCGATGACGGCGTTACAGCCGGGGAATTCCTTTCCGCATTCCTGCGGCACAGCACAACGCCCGCCGACTCCGAGGAGTCGACGGGCGTTGTGCTCGAACTGCTGTCCTAGTGGACGCCGCGCTTGCCGTACACGCCTGCCACCAACGTCACCCCGACCGCCGCGATGGCGATCTGCACGATCAGTTCGATCCAGTCGATGCCCCGCGTGTCCTCGACCCCGAGGAGCCGGGCGATGTACGTCCCGAGGAACGCCGCCACGATCCCGACCACGATGGTCAGCCACAGCGGAATGGCCTGCTTGCCCGGCGCCACCAGCTTGCCGAGCAGGCCGATGATCAAGCCGATGACCACAGCGCCGATGATGCTGCCGATGCCCACGATTCCTCCTGCGGGGTTGGTGGAGTGCCCGGTCCCGGTGTCGGGGACTCCGGCGATCATCATCCCACCGAACTGGGCTTTCGCGCCGTGAACAGCGGGTTTATTCGCCCACTTCAGTGACCGAACACGCCGCGACGGCCCGCGGTCTGGTCCATCCAGTTGTGGATGATCCCGGCCCAGTCGGCGTTCACGGCCTCGTGGTGGGACAGGTGGAAGTGGCCGAAGCTGTCGCCGCCCGCGCGGAACATCCCGCCGCGGCGGTCGGCCTCCAGGATGACCCACAGGCTGTGCGGGTCGGCGACGAACGTCAGCTCCACCTGGCTGATCTTGGAGATGAACTGGTGCGGCGGCACGAACTCGATCTCCTGGTAGAACTGGAGCTGCTGCGGGACGCCGTGCAGCCGCCCCGCCTCGTTGTCCGCGCGGGTGAAGCGGAAGCCGAGCTGGAGGAACGCGGCGAGGACGCGCTCCTGCGACTGGATCGGGTGCACGGCCACCGGGTCGAGGTCGCCGGGGTCGATGGCGCCGCGGACGGCCAGCTCGGTGCGCAGGCCGAGGGTCATGCCGTGGAGCTGCTGGCCTGCGACGACGTTGATCGGCGACTCGAGCGGCACCTGGTACTGGAACGGGATCGCCATGTGCTGGCCGGGCGCGACGGTGATGTGCTGGGCGACGTAGACCTTGCCGTAGTCGACGTTGCGGACGGTCTCGCTGTCGCTGCCCTCGAACTCGACTCTGGTGACCAGCGAGAGCGCGACGTGGTCGATGTCGGCAGGGTGGTCACCCCCGGCGATGCGCACCTCCCCCGTCAGCAGCTCGCCGGGACGCGTGTTCGGGTTGGTGAGCACGGTGTCGACCGTGGGCCCGCCTACTCCGAACGCGCGCAACATCCTCTTGAACACCACGGGGACCTCCTGGGGCGGAATGGGGGTTCACGATTGGGTGAAGTGTCCCATTGACGCCCGGCAGGGGCCTTTGGTTCCACCTAGACGCGGAACGGCGACCACTGCCACGATGGTGGACCGATCACATACTAAGCGGTCGCTCAGGAGGTCTCCGTGCCCGCACTGCTCGTGGCCAACCGGGGGGAGATCGCGGTCCGCGTCCTGCGCACCGCCGCCGACCTGGGACTTCGCACCGTCGCGGTGCACTCGGCCGACGAGGCGGACGCGCTGCACGTCCGGCTGGCCGACACGGCGGTCCGGCTCGACGGCGAGGGTCCGGCCCCCTACCTCGACATCGACCAGCTCGTCCGCGCGGCTCTCGACCACGGCTGCGACACCGTGCACCCCGGTTACGGGTTCCTCTCCGAGAACGCGGCCTTCGCGCGGGCGTGCGCCGCCGCCGGGCTGGTGTTCGTCGGGCCGAGCCCGGACGTGCTGGAGCTGCTGGGCGACAAGGGCCGCGCGCGGGACCTGGCCGTCGGGCTGGGCATCCCGGTGGTCGAGGGGACGAACGACCTCACGAGGGCTCGGGAGTTCTTCGCCGCGCACGGCCCGGTCATGGTCAAGGCCGTCGCCGGGGGCGGCGGCAAGGGGATGCGGGAGGTCCACCGGGCCGAGGACCTGGCCGCCGCGCTGGACCGGTGCCGCGCCGAGGCCGAGGCCGCGTTCGGCAGCGGGGACGTCTTCCTGGAACGGCTGCTCACGCCCGCGCGGCACGTCGAGGTGCAGATCGTCGGCACGACCGTGCTCGGCGACCGGGACTGCAGCCTCCAGAGCGGCCACCAGAAGGTCGTGGAGATCGCTCCCGCGCCCCGGCTCGCGCCCGACCTGCGCAAGGCGCTGCACGACGCGGCGGCGCGGATCGCGGAGGCCGTGGCGTACCGGGGTGTCGGGACGGTCGAGTTCCTGGTGACCCCCGACGGCGGGTTCGTGTTCCTGGAGGCCAACCCGCGGCTCCAGGTCGAGCACACGGTGACCGAGGAGGTCACCGGCATCGACCTCGTGCGCGTGCAGCTCCAGGTCGCGGCGGGCGAGGAGCCGGACCTGTCCCACCGGGAACGCGGCTGCGCGGTGCAGGCGCGGATCACCCTCGGGGCGGCGGGGACGGTGACCGCGTTCCAGCCCGCGACCGGGCCGGGCGTGCGGGTCGACACCCACGCGTTCGGCGGGTACCGGGCGAGCGACCGGTTCGACGCGCTGCTGGCGAAGCTCGTCGTGCACGCGGACGACCTGGACACCGCGCTGCGCAAGGCCCGCCGCGCGCTGGCCGAGTTCCGGGTGGACGGCGTGCCGACGAACCTGCCGTTCCTGCGCACCCTGCTGGACCTCGACCTCACCGACGCGCACACCGGGTTCCTCGACGAGCTGACGACCACCACGCAGGACGGCCCGCGCTCCCCCGTCGCCGGGACGGTCGTGGCCATCGACCCCGGCGCGGTCGTGGTCGAGGCGATGAAGATGCAGCACGTCGTGCCCACCGGGTCCGGGCGGGTGCTGGTGCGGGTCGGTGACGCGGTGGCCGAGGGCGCTCCCCTTGCCGAGTCCGGCACGGTCGCCGACGCCGTTCCCGACGAGCCGGTCGACCTGGACGCCGTGCGGCCCGATCTCGCGGAAGTGCTGGCGCGCCACGACTTCCGCCGCCCGGACGCCGAGGCGAAGCGGCACGCGACCGGCCGCAGGACGGCCCGCGAGAACGTCGCCGACCTGTGCGACGTGGACAGCTTCGTGGAGTACGGCGGGCTGGCGCTGGCGGCCCAGCGGCAGCGGAGGTCGTTGGCAGAACTGGTCGACCGCACGCCCGCCGACGGGCTGGTGGCCGGGATCGGCGCGGTCGACGGCCGCCAGACCGTGGTGATGTCCTACGACTACACGGTTCTGGCCGGCACGCAGGGCGTGCGCAACCACGCCAAGCTCGACCGGATGCTCGCGCTGGCCGAACAGCGGACGCTGCCCGTGGTGCTGTTCGCCGAAGGCGGTGGCGGGCGGCCGGGCGACACCGACCACGGGATGGTCAGCGGCCTGGACACCGGCTCGTTCCACGCCATGGCCAAGCTCAGCGGCTCGGTGCCGTTGGTGGGGATCGTGTCCGGGCGGTGCTTCGCGGGCAACGCGGTGCTGCTCGGCACGTGCGACGTGATCATCGCGACGGCGGACGCGAACATCGGCATGGGCGGCCCGGCGATGGTCGAGGGCGGCGGGCTCGGGGTGTTCCGGCCGGAGGACATCGGCCCGATGGACGTCCAGGTGCCCAACGGGGTCGTGGACGTCGCCGTGGCCGACGAGGCGGAAGCCGTCGCGGTGGCGAAGAAGTACCTGTCGTACTTCGCCGGACCGGTGGCCGACTGGACGTGCCCGGACCAGCGGGCGCTGCGGCACGCCGTGCCGGAGAACCGGTTGCGCGCCTACGACGTCCGCGCGGTCGTCGACACCCTGGCGGACACCGGTTCCGTGCTGGAACTGCGCCGGGCGTTCGGCCGCGGGATCGTCACCGCGCTGATCCGCGTGGAGGGCAGGCCGATCGGGCTGATCGCCAACGACCCGGCGCACCTCGGCGGCGCGATCGACGCCGACGCGGCGGACAAGGCCGCGCGGTTCCTCCAGCTGTGCGACGCGTTCGCCCTGCCGGTGCTGTCCCTGTGCGACACACCGGGGTTCATGGTCGGGCCCGACGCCGAGCGCACGGCCACCGTGCGGCACCTGAGCCGGATGGTTGTCGTCGCCGCGAACCTCTCCGTGCCGTTCGGGCTCGTGGTGCTGCGCAAGGCCTACGGGCTCGGCGCGCAGGCGATGGCGGGCGGCAGCCTGGCCGTACCGCGGTTCGCGATCTCCTGGCCCAGCGGCGAGTTCGGCCCGATGGGCCTGGAAGGCGCCGTGCGGTTGGGGTTCCGCCGCGAACTCGACGCCATCGCCGACCCCGCCGAGCGGCAGGCCGCGTTCGACCGGATGGTCGCCGCCTCCTACGAGCACGGCAAGGCGCTGAACCTCGCCGCCGCCTTCGAGATCGACGACGTGGTCGACCCCGCCGACACCCGGCGCTGGATCGCCGCGTCCCTCACCCCCGACCCCGGCGCCCCGCCCGCCGGTCACCGAAGGCCGTTCATCGACACCTGGTGAAGGAGACAACCGCGTGGACACCCTGCAAGTCCCCAGCCGGTCCGAACAGAGGTCGCTGCGCAAGCTGATGGCCGCGGGCCTCGTGGGCAGCAGCATCGAGTGGTACGACTTCTTCGTCTTCGCGACCGCCGCGGCGCTCGTGTTCCCGAAGGTGTTCTTCCCGAACGCCTCGCCGCTGATCGCGTTACTCCTGTCCTTCAGCACGTTCTGGGCCGGTTTCGTGGCCCGGCCCATCGGCGGCCTGGTGTTCGGGCACGTCGGCGACCGGTTCGGGCGCAAGCCCGCGGTGGTGGCGTGCCTGCTGCTGATGGCGGCGGCCACGTTCCTGATCGGCGTCCTGCCCACCACGGCGGCCGTCGGCGTGGCCGCGCCGGTGCTGCTGGTCGTGCTCCGCTTCCTCCAGGGCATCGCGGTCGGCGGCCAGTGGGGCGGCGTCGTGCTGCTGCTCACCGAGTCCGCGCGGGCGGGCAAGCGCGGCTTCGCGGGCACGTTCGGGCAGATCGGCGTGCCGATCGGGATCATCCTCGGCAACGTAATGTTCCTGGTCGTCGGCGGCACGCTCTCGGCGGCCGACTTCCTGTCGTGGGGCTGGCGGGTGCCGTTCCTGGCGAGCGCGCTGCTGTTCCCGGTCGTGCTCTACGTGCAGCTGAAGGTCGAGGACAGCCCGGTGTTCCGGGAACTCGCCGCGCGGCGGGCGGAGAACCCGGACGCGGTCGCCAAGGCCCCGTTGCGGCAGGTGCTGCGCACGCACCGGCGGGCGATCCTGCTCGGCGCGGGCCTGATGTTCGCCAGCAACGCCACCTACTACGTGAGCATCGCGGGCCTGCTCGACTACGCCACCCGGACGCTCGGGATCAACCGCAACGACGTGCTGATCGTCAGCATGCTCGCGGGCCTGATCAGCATCCCGGTGATCATCGGCGCGGGCGCGCTGTCGGACCGGGTCGGCAGGCGGCCGATGATCCTCGCGGGCGCGACCGTGATGCTGCTGTGGGCGTTCCCGTACTTCTGGCTGGTCGACACCGGCTCGCTGTGGCTGATCCTGCTGGCGATCACCGTCAACAGCTGCGCGTCCGGTCTGGTGTACGGCCCGATCGCCGCGTTCCTCGCCGAGCTGTTCACCCCCGAGGTGCGCTATTCGGGTGCTTCGCTGGCGTACCAGCTGGCGTCGATCCTGGTCAGCGGAGGCACCCCGTTCGTCATGGCGGCGCTGCTCGCGAGCACCGGGACGTCGGCGTCGGTGTCGGCGTACCTGGTGGTCATGAGCCTGATCACGCTCGGGGCGGCGTACCGTTTGAAGGACGTCGGCACCGCCTGACCCAGGGCTGGTGGTGGCGTCCTCGTGCTCCGGCGCCACCACCACACCGGGAACGCAACTCGCGTGCCGTACGTTTCGGCACCGTGACCACACTCATGGCACGGCTGAAGCAGCGGATGCGTCGGTTCGCACAACGCCCCGGCTCGGCCGACCTCACGCCCTACCGGACCCTGCTGACCGCCGTGAACACCCACGAGGAGCGCGTCGGCGCGCTCACCGACGAGGAGCTCACCGAGGCGGCGACGGAGCTGCGCGGCAAAGCGCCCTTCGGCAAGGACGAGCTGGTCGAGGTGTGCGCGCTGGCCAGAGAGGCGGCCGACCGCGCGCTCGGCCTGCGCCCCTTCGACGTGCAGATCCTCGGCGCCCTCGGGCTCCTGGAGGGTCACGTCGTCGAGATGGCCACGGGTGAGGGCAAGACGCTGTCCGGCGCCATCGCGGCGGCCGGGTTCGCGCTGAGCGGCGGCCAGGTCCACGTGGCCTCGGTCAACGACTACCTCGCCCAGCGCGACGCCGAGTGGATGGGTCCGCTGTACAAGATGCTCGGCGTGTCCGTCGGGTGGCTGAGCCAGAGCTCCAAGCCGGACGAGCGCCGGGCGGCCTACGAGGCCGAGGTGACGTACGCGGCGGTCAGCGAGATCGGCTTCGACGTCCTGCGCGACCGGCTGGCCGTCGACGAGGCCGACCGGATCGTCCCGGAGCCCCGCGTGGTGCTGGTCGACGAGGCCGACTCGGTGCTCGTGGACGAGGCCCGCGTGCCGCTCGTGCTGGCGGGCTCCACCGCCAACGAGGCCGCCGACCCGGTGATCGCCGACCTGGTGCGGCGGCTGCGCAAGGACCTGCACTTCGAGGTCGACGACGAGGAGCGCAACGTCTACCTGACGGGCGCGGGCTCGGAGGCCGTCGAACGCGCGTTGGGCGGCATCGACCTGTACTCCGACGAGCACGTGCAGACGACGCTGTCGAAGGTCAACGTGGCGCTGCACGCGCACGTCCTGCTGCACCGCGACATCGACTACATCGTGCGCGACGGCAAGGTCCACCTGATCAACGACACCCGCGGCCGGATCGCCCGGTTGCAGCGCTGGCCCGACGGCTTGCAGGCCGCCGTGGAGGCGAAGGAGTCCGTCGCGGCGACCGACTCCGGCGAGGTGCTGGACTCGATCACCGTCCAGGCGCTGCTGAACCGCTACCCGACGGTGTGCGGCATGACGGGTACCGCGGTGGCCGTGGCCGAGCAGCTGCGGACGTTCTACAACCTGGAAGTCCTGGTCATCCCGTCGAACCAGGAGTGCGTGCGGGACGACGAGAAGCCCCGGCTGTACACGACGCTGGAGCTGAAGGAGGCCGCGCTCGTCAAGG
Source organism: Umezawaea sp. NPDC059074 (assembly GCF_042738955.1). Taxonomy (NCBI): domain Bacteria; kingdom Bacillati; phylum Actinomycetota; class Actinomycetes; order Pseudonocardiales; family Pseudonocardiaceae; genus Umezawaea; species Umezawaea sp. NPDC059074. The sequence continues at coordinate 1,223 of NZ_JBHYHC010000033.1, read as the reverse complement.
AGATCGCGGCCGTCCACGAGACCGGCCGCCCGATCCTGGTCGGCACGCTGGACGTGGCCGAGTCCGAGCGGCTGTCGACGAAGCTGCGCGCGGCGGGCCTGGAGCCGGTCGTGCTGAACGCCAAGAACGACGCCGAAGAGGCGACGATCATCGCCGACGCGGGGTCGTTCGAGCGGATCACCGTGTCGACGCAGATGGCCGGGCGGGGAACGGACATCCGCCTGGGCGGCCACGACGGCGAGGACCACGACCGGATCGTGGAACTCGGAGGGCTCTACGTCGTGGGCTCCGGACGCCACACGTCGAGCCGCCTGGACGACCAGCTGCGCGGCCGCGCGGGGCGTCAGGGCGACCCCGGCGGCTCGGTGTTCTTCAGCTCGTTGCAGGACGAGGTCGTGACGCAGTTCGCGCCGGACCACGACGAGCCCGCCGAGGTGGACGACGACGGCCGGATCACCGACGCCGGGACGCTGCACACGGTCGAACACGCGCAGCGGGTCGCCGAGGGCGTGCACCTGGAGATCCACCGGAACACGTGGCGGTACAACAAGCTGGTCGAACACCAGCGGGAACTCCTGGTCGCCCACCGCGACCGCGTCCTGACGACCGACGCGGCGTGGGACGAACTGGCGAAGCGCGCCCCCGAGAGGGCGGCGGAGCTGAAGGAGGACGTCCCCGAGGAAGTCCTGGTCTCGGCGGCCAGGTTGATCACGCTGTACCACCTGGACCAGCGGTGGAGCGAACACCTGACGTTCCTGACGGACCTGCGCGAAGGCATCCACCTGCGGGCGCTGGCCCGGCAGAACCCGCTGGACGAGTTCCACCGCGAGGCGATCCCGACGTTCAACCGGATCGTGCCGGACTCGTGGGAAGCGGCGGAGGAGACGTTCGCCGAGGCGAAGATCGGGCCGGAGGGGGCGGAGTTGGCGGCGGCGGGCGTGAAGCGCCCGAACACGACGTGGACGTACCTGGTCCACGACAACCCGTTCTCGTCGGGGCTGGAGGAGACGTTCAAGGGTCTGGTGAAGATGGTGAAACGGCGGTAGTCGACGCCGCTTGGGCAGCGCCTGTCGTCCTTCGGGGTGGCAGGCGCTGCTTTTTCTTTGTCTTTTCAAATTATCTTTGTCTTTGTGCGTGGATCGTCTTCGGCTTGGATTCTTCCCCGGCGGCTGCGGCTTCCAGCTCAGTCAGCAGGCGACGCCAGTTCCAGCGTGCTGTGGCCG
>NZ_JBHYHC010000032.1:0-82099 GCF_042738955.1 Umezawaea sp. NPDC059074 | reverse complement strand
CTGGTCCTTCCGCGGGGGGGCGGCCCGGCCGCCCTCCGCGTGCAGGGGGTCGCGCGGCCGGATCACTCCTCGGGGTCCTTGCGCGGTCGGCCGCGCTTGGGCTGCTCCGCCGCCGAGCCGGGCAGCCTGCCCGCTTCCTTGAGCGCGCGCCGCAGCAGGAACTCGATCTGCGCGTTGGCGCTCCGCAGCTCGTCGCCCGCCCACCTGGTCAGCGCGTCGTGCACCGCCGGGTCGAGTCTGAGCAGGACGCTCTTGCGCTCCACCACGTCGTCCTCAGGTGTACAGCGATCCCGTGTTGACCACGGGCTGGGTCGACCGGTCGCCGCACAGCACGACCAGCAGGTTGGACACCATAGCCGCCTTGCGCTCCTCGTCGAGTTGGACGACGTCGTGCTCGGCGAGCTTCGCCAGCGCCAGCTCCACCATGCCGACCGCACCTTCCACGATCCTCGACCGGGCCGCGACCACGGCCCCGGCCTGCTGCCGCTGGAGCATCGCGTGCGCGATCTCCGGAGCGTAGGCGAGGTGCGTGAGCCGCGACTCGATCACGTGCACGCCCGCCGCCTGCACCCGTGCCGCGATCTCGATCGACAGGGTCTCGGTGATCACGTCGGCGTTCTCCCGCAGCGACAGCCCGGCCTCGTCGTGGTTGTCGTAGGGGTAGCTGTTCGCGATGTGCCGGACGGCCGTCTCGGTCTGGATGCCGACGAACCGCACGAAGTCGTCGACCTCGAACATCGCCCGCGCGGTGTCGTCCACCTGCCACACCACGACCGCGGCGATCTCGATCGGGTTGCCGTCCGCGTCGTTGACCTTGAGCGCCGACGTCTCGTGGTTGCGGATCCTGGTCGACACCTTCTTGCGCGTGGTGAACGGGTTCGCCCACCGCAGGCCGTCCTTGCGGACCGTGCCGACGTACCGCCCGAGGAACTGGAGCACCCGCGCCTCGCCCGGCGCCACGGTGAACAGCCCGCCCATCGTGATCGAGGACGCGGCGACCACGAGCGCGCCCAGGACGATGAGGAAGACGTTCGGGTCGCTCGGCTCGGGGACGATCGCCAGCGCGATGAGCCCACCGCCGACCAGTTCGCCTGCGAGCCCGAGGAAGAACGCCGGGATCCCCGGCAGCCCGTGCGCCTCGCGTTCCCGGATCGCCGGTGCTGGCATCCGTTCCACTATGTCGGTCGTCGCGTTCATCGTCCCCACCCCTTGTCGTCGCCCTGCGTGCTACTAAAGTGATATCACTTTGATAGGGGTGGTCGCAACCTTCGGCTTCCCGGAGCGTCCAAGGTGCATGGGGAACCTCGTCGTGCGCACCGCGCGGGCCGCCGATTCGCAGGCCATCGTCGACATCCACGTCCCGGCCCGCCGCAGCTACTACGCGGGCCACCTCCCGGAGGACGAGCTGCTCGCGTGGGAGCGGGTCGTCCGCGCGACCGGCTACGCCGACCGGATCGACCTGCCCGGCCGCACCTGGCTGTGCGCGGAGGACGACGGCGTCGTCGGCGGGTTCGCGCTGGTCGCGGGCCCGGAACTGCTCCAGCTCCAGGTGGATCCCGCGCTGTGGGGCCGGGGGATCGGCGGCGCGCTGCACGCCACGTGCGTCGACCTCTGGCGAGCGGCGGGCGTGCCGGTCGCGGGCCTGGACGTGTTCGAGCCCAACACCCGAGCCCGCGCCTTCTACACCCGCCACGGCTGGCGCGAGGTCGAACGGGGAGGCGAGCCGCCGCACGTCCGGATGGCCCTCGACCTCTAGGTTCGCCGCCGCGCTTCGGCTACCGTGCGGGAAGCCGCCGCCAGCGGACCCTGTGGAGTTGGCGATGAGGCGAGTTCTTCCAGTGATCCTGTCGGCCGCGCTGATATGCGTGGGCGCGGCCGTACCGGCTTCGGCGGCGGTGGTGCGCGTGACCAGCCTGTCGGCGTTGCAGACCGCGTTGAACAGCGCCGCCCCCGGCGACCGCATCGAACTCGCGGACGGGTCGTACACGGCGAGCAGCGCGATCGCGATCAAGAAGTCCGGCACGTCCTCGGCGCCCATCACCGTGACGGCGGCGAACGTCGGCAAGGCCGAGATCAAGGGCAGCGCCGGCTTCTCGTTCGCGGGCGGGCTGCACGACGTGGTGCTGCAAGGCTTCACCTTGCGGCACGGTGGCGGAGGGCTCAGCGTGCCGGGCGACGCGCACCACCTGCGGATCACCCGCAACTCCGTGCAGCTCAGCGGCGTGCGCGACTGGGTGACCGTGGCCGGTAACGACGTCGAGGTCGACCGCAACACGTTCCAGAACCGCAGCACCGAAGGCGTGTTCCTGCAGATCACCGGGCCCGGCTCGGAGATCGCGCAACGCACCCGCGTGCACCACAACTACTTCTACAACCACACCTTCGCCGGCTCCAACGGTGGTGAGTCCATCCGGCTCGGCTACAGCCACAAGCAGTCCAAGTCGGCGCACGCGGTGATCGAGCTGAACCTGTTCGAGAAGGCCAACGGCGACCCCGAGGCGATCTCGGTGAAGTCCTCGGACAACGTGGTGCGGTACAACACGATCCGCGACAGCACGGGCTACATCGTCCTGCGGCACGGCAACCGCAACCTGGTCGACGGCAACGTCCTGCTCGGCTCCGGCATCCGGTTCCACGGCAACGACCACAAGGTGGTCAACAACTACGTGCAGAACACCGGCGACCGCGCCATCGTGTTCGGCACCGGCAGCGAGGCCGACAGCGGCCCCACCAGCACCGGCCACGACCGCCCTGACCGCGTCACGGTCGCGTTCAACACGCTGATCGGCACCGGCCAGGTCGTGGACAACGACGGCGGCGCGTTCCTGCCGAAGGACTGCGTGTTCGCGAACAACATCGTCCGCGGGACGGCGCAGACCAGGCTGATCGACATCGCGGCCGGGTCGACGGTCCGGTACGAGGGCAACATCGTGTTCGGGGCGACGGCGGGGATCTCCGGCGGCTACCGGAACGTGGACCCCAAGCTGGTCGTGGACGCGGCGGGGTTGTCCCGGCTGTCGGCGGGCAGCCCGGCGATCGACACGGCGGTCGGCAGCTACCCGTACGTGACGACCGACTTCGACCCGCACGCGCGCGCCGGGGCGTTGGACGTGGGGGCGGACGAGTTCGGCGGGACGGTGGCGCGGAAGCCGTTGACGAAGGCGGACGTGGGGCCGTCGGCGGCTTAGAGGAGGCGTTCGGCCAGCGCGGCGACCGCCTGCGCGTCGCAGTCGTCGAGGAGTGCGCGCAGGTTGGTCGCCGCCGTCTCGTTCTTGAAACCCGCCTTCGCCAGAGCTGTGCCCAGGCGAGGTCGTCGTCCTTGGCTTTGGCGAACGTCGTCAAGTGCTTGCGGAGGATGTGCTGGTAGGCGGGCCACCTGGTCACCAGTTCGGCGATGGTGACCAGGTGGCAGGCCTGCCGGACGTCGGGAGTGGTGACGCGCAGGTAGAACTGCCAGACGTTGAGGAGGCGCTTCTCCTCGCGGATCGACTGCTCGGGTTGGGCGGTCAGGCGGCGGTGGAGGTAGGCGCGAACGTCCGGGTGGCGCTCGATCGCGATCACCGCTGCCTCGACCACGGGGAGCGGCAGGACGGACTCGGGTGCGGCGCTGATGGTCGCCGGGACCGCGGTCGCGGTGGCCACGGCGGGTTCGGCGCTCGCGGTGGCCTGGGGTCGGTGCACCGGGCCCAGGTGCTCCTCCAGCACGCGGGTGACGTTGTCGGACGTGGTGCGGGGTAGGCGGATCGGGAGTTGCACGAGCTTGCGGAGGAACGTCCAGCCCGGGCTGGGGTCGTCGGGGTGGGCGACGACCTTGGCGTCGGCGAGTTCCTTGTAGGCGTGGTCGACGTGGGAGGCCACGACGACCGGGTCCAGGCCGAGGACGAACCTGGTGCGGGGCAACGTGTCCGAGAGGAACACGTTGATCGCCTCGAACACCTCTGCGGTGGTCTTCGGGGTGCAGCGGTCGAGGTCGTCCACGAAGACGACGAGTTGGAGGCCGTGCTGCTCCAGGTCGTGGAGGAGTTCGGTCACGTCGTGCTGGACGAGGTAGAGGTAGCCGGACTTGGCGTTGTAGTACGGGTCCGCCACGGGCTGGGCGCTCGCCGTGGCGAGGCTGACCGGGCCCGCGAACAGTTCGCCGGGGAGGAACGCCGAGGCGCGGTCGTAGAGGTAGCGCTTGGCGGTGTGCAGGAGGCCGACGAGAAGGGGCGCGCTGGGGACGGCGATCAGGTACGGCAGGGGGATGGGGAGCTTCGCGAGTTGGGCGACGATCGTGAGGCCCAGCCCGAGGACGCCGAGGGTGAGGAACGGGGAGCGGATGCGCTTCCACAGTTCGCGTTGGGTGTGGCGGCGGTCGACGCGGGCGGTGTTGCGGGTGAACCAGTGGCGTTCGCGGCTGTCCTGGTCGGGCAGGATCGCCTCTTCGACCGCCTGGGTCACGCACTTCGCCAACCCGGCCCAGACCTGTTCGCTGGACTGGTGTCGCCACGGGTTGAAGGTGGCGACGACCGACGCGGTGAGGGGGACCTCTCGCGAAGTGTGGGGCGGGGGACGGCGTAGGAGGCGATCGGCCTGCCACACGCGGAGCCGCTTGCCGGGTTTGGTGGGCACGGCGGTGGTGAGGCGGGCTTTCACCAGTTCCAGCAGGGTGCTCTTGCCCGAACCCCACGGGCCCTCGATGGTGAGGACGTTGGGGCCCACGTCGGAATCGGTGGTGGAAGCCGGACGCAGGAGTTCGGCCGTGGTGCCGACGAACGCCTCGCGGCCGAGCAGGTCCACCGAAGCGGTCCGGTCGCCGAACCCACGGGTGAGCACCGGACCCAGACGGGTCGAGGGATACCCGAGGTCCCAGACCTCGATGACTCCCTGGTTCCCGGCCGAGACGACGCGAGGACCGCTGTCGGCCCCGACGATGTGGGTCAGCGCCCGAACTCGGCCCGAGGGAACGAAGATCCTCGTCTGCTCGCCGGTGTCGGGATCCCACAGGCGGATGGTGCCGCCGTCGCTCGCCGAGGCGATCAGGTGCTTCCCGTCGGCCAGGGTGATCGGCTCCAGGGCGGTCACCCTGGTCCGGTGACCTGCCAGCCGGCGGACCACCTTGCCCGAGGCCAGGTCTCGCACCACGAGGGTGTCATCGGCTCCGCAGGTCACGAGGTGGTCTCCCACCGAGGCGACGAGGCGGATACCGGCCGAGCCGTCGAGGAACCGGGCGACTCCGTTGGACACCACGGCCAGCCCGGATTCGTGAGCGATCACGAATCCGGTACTCGTGGCCGCCACCGAAGTGGCAGGTGGCAAGACCGGGTCCGAGGGGAGCGAGAGCGATCCGTCGCCGAACAGCACCATGATCCGCGGAGCGGGCGATTCGCCGTGCAGCGCCAAGTCCAGGATCGGTTTGTGCATCCGGGTGCGGATGAGGACGTCGAACGTGGTCGAGTCCCACGTCCGCAGGATCCGGTCATCGCCCGCGGACACCAGCCGGGAACTCTTGTTGGTCCGGACCACCGTCGCAGGCCCGGTGTGATCGAGGAGTTCGCCGCGTGAGGTCCCGGTGCGGGCGTCCAGGAGCCTGATCATGCCGCTGCCGCACGCCGCCGCGATCACGGGTGTGCCGTCGGAGGCGGTGAACGAGGCGAGGCTGAACACCGCGTCGCCCGTGTCGATCCGCAGTACCGGCGAAGGCTCCATGTGACCATTTTGGCCCCGCTGGTCACCCCGTGTGACCGGTTCGGGGAAGCTGCGATGTTTCCGGCGGGTTTCCGTCCTGGACTTCCCCAGCTCCAGGTAGTGCGCAAACGGCACTTCGCGGGTCAGTATGTCGACCATGGAACGTCGAACTCGCACCTCAGCACTGCGGCGTAGTCCTGCCGTGGCGGTTCCGCGGACGGGCAAGTTGTTCGACGGGTACCTGAATCCCGATCGGCCGCACGCGGGTGCGTACGACGAGATGTTCAACGCCGACGGTGGGGTGCGGTCGGCTTATCGGGCGTTGCACGAGTCGATCGCGCCGTCCGAGGTGGAGGACCTGACGGCGCGGTCCGAGGCTCTTGGGCGGGCGTTCGTGGACCAGGGGATCACGTTCTCGTTGTCCGGGCAGGAGCGGCCGTTCCCGCTGGACCTGATCCCGCGGATCCTGACCGCGTCGGAGTGGACGAAGCTGGAGCGCGGCATCGTGCAGCGGGTGCGCGCGATGGAGATGTTCCTGGCCGACATCTACGGGGACGCGCAGATCGTCCGCGACGGGGTGCTGCCGCGGCGGTTGATCACGTCCTGCGAGCACTTCCACCGGGAGGCGGCCGGGATCAACCCGCCGAACGGGGTGCGGATCCACGTGTCCGGCGTCGACCTGGTGCGGGACGAGGACGGGGTGTTCCGCGTCCTGGAGGACAACCTGCGGTGCCCGTCCGGGGTGTCGTACGTGATGGAGAACCGGCGCACGATGGCGCGGGTGTTCCCCGACCTGTTCGCGCGGCACCGGGTCCGCGCGGTCGGCGACTACGCCGTGCACCTGCTGCGGGCGCTGCGCAACGCCGCCGCGCCGAACGCGGCCGATCCGAACGTGGTGGTGCTGACGCCCGGCGTGGCGAACTCGGCCTACTTCGAGCACTCGCTGCTGGCCCGCCAGATGGGCGTGGAACTGGTCGAGGGGCGGGACCTGTTCTGCCGCGACAACCTCGTCTACCTGCGGACCACCGAAGGCGAGCGGCAGGTGGACGTGATCTACCGCCGCATCGACGACGACTTCCTCGACCCGGTGCACCTGCGGCCCGACTCGGTGCTCGGCGTGGCGGGCATCCTCAACGCGGCGCGGGCGGGCAACGTCGTCATCGCCAACGCGATGGGCAACGGGGTCGCCGACGACAAGCTCGTCTACACCTACATGCCGGAGATCGTGCAGTACTACCTCGGCGAGAAGCCGCTGCTGCCGAACGTGGACACGTTCCGCTGCTGGCTGCCCGACGAGTGCGCCTACGTGCTCGACCACCTCGACGAGCTGGTGGTGAAACCGGTCGAGGGCTCCGGCGGGTACGGGATCGTGTTCGGGCCGTACGCGACGCAGAAGGAGCTGAACTCCCTGCGCAAGCGGATCAGGCTGAACCCGCGGGGGTGGATCGCGCAGCCCGTGGTGCAGCTGTCGACGGTGCCGACGAAGATCGGCGACCGGCTGGTGCCCCGCCACGTGGACCTGCGGCCGTTCGCGGTCAACGACGGCAACTTCATCTTCGTGCTGCCCGGCGGGTTGACGCGGGTCGCGCTGCCCGAGGGCAGCCTGGTGGTGAACTCGTCGCAGGGCGGCGGGTCCAAGGACACGTGGGTGCTCGCGCCCCGGTCGTCCACCGTGGAGCGCGAACTGGCCGAGCCCGGCCTGGCCGGTGCGGAGAAGCTCGCCGCCATCGCCGCCGAGCAGGGGCCCGAGCTGACGAACTCCCAGCAACAGCAGCAACAACAGCAGCAGCTGTCGCACCGGACCGAGGAGGCCTGATGCTCGCTCGCAACGCGGAGTCGCTGTACTGGATCGGCCGGTACGTCGAACGCGCGGACGACACGGCGCGGATCCTCGACGTGTCGGTGCACCAGTTGCTGGAGGACGCGACCGTCGACCCGGACGCGACCAGCCGCCAGCTCCTCGCCGTGCTCGGCATCGCGCCGCCGGACGACGGCAAGGTGCTCGACGTGTGGTCGCTGACCGAGCTGGTGGCGTACTCCGGCGAGAACGCCGGGTCGATCGTGGCGTCGGTGAACAGCGCCCGCGAGAACACCAAGGGCGCTCGCGAGGTCGTGTCGAGCGAGATGTGGGAGTGCCTCAACACGATGTACAACGCGGTCCCGGAGCGGCAGCGCTACGCCCGCACGGTCGGTCCGCACGCGTTCTTCTCGTTCGTCGAGGAGCGCGCGGCGATGTTCGCGGGCCTGGCCGACTCGACGATGAGCCGCGACGACGGCTGGCGGTTCCTGGTGCTCGGCCGGTCCGTCGAGCGCGTCGACATGATCGTCCGGCTGCTGCTCTCGCGCGTCGGTGACAAGGCGTCCTCGCCGGGTTGGGTCACGGTGCTGCGCTCGGCCGGTGCGCACGACACGTACCTCCGCACCTACCGGGGCGCGCTGGACGCGGGCCGGGTCGTGCAGTTCCTGCTGCTCGACCGGCTGTTCCCGCGCTCGGTGTTCCACGCGCTGAGGCAGGCCGAGTCGTGCCTGGAGCACCTCGACCACCAGCCCAGCGTGCGGGTCGGCGCGCGCGCCGAGGCGCTGCGACTGCTCGGGCAGGCGCGCAGCGACCTGGAGTTCCTCCGGCCGCACGACCTCCTGGAGGACCTGCCGCGCCGGTTGAAGGCGTTGCAGGCGACCGTCCGCGACGTCGGCGAGGCCGTGTCGCTCCAGTACTTCCACTCCGTGCCCTGGGTGGCGTGGACCAACGCGAAGGTGACCTCATGAGCTGGCGCGTGCGGGTGGTGCACACCACCGGGTACCGGTACGACCAGCCGGTCACCCAGTCCTACAACGAGGCGCGGCTGACCCCGCGCGGCGACCGGCGGCAGAACGTCGTCGTCAGCCGGGTCGAGACGACACCCGCGACCAGGGCCTACCGGTACACCGACTACTGGGGCACCGAGGTCACCTCGTTCGACCTGCACGCGCCGCACCTGGAGCTGAAGGTCGTCGCGTCGTCCGTCGTGGAGACCGGCGAGGACAACGAGCCGGTCCGCACCGGGAGCTGGGGCGACCTGAAGGCCGACGCGCTGGTCGACCGGTACACCGAGTTCCTCGACTGGACGTCGTACGTGCCCAAGGACAAGGAGCTGGCGGCCGTCGCGCGGGAGCTGCGCAAGGGCGCGAGCCCGGCCGACGCGGTGCTGGCCGTGTGCCACTGGGTGCACGAGCAGCTCAAGTACCAGCCCGGCACGACCGGCGTGCACAGCTCGGCGACCGACGCGTGGCGGGCCCGCGAGGGCGTCTGCCAGGACTTCGCGCACCTCACGCTGGTGCTGCTGCGGTCCATGGGCATCCCGTCGCGGTACGTCTCCGGCTACCTGCACACCAAGCCGGACGGGGCCGTGCGGGAGACCGTGCGCGGCGAGAGCCACGCGTGGATCGAGGCGTGGACGGGCGGCTGGTGGGGGTACGACCCGACCAACGCGATCCCGGTCGGCAAGAGGCACATCTGGGTGGCCCTGGGCAGGGACTACGCCGACGTGGCTCCCCTCAAGGGCACCTACTCGGGCGGGGCGGCGTCCGCGCTGGACGTGACCGTGGAAGTTACCCGTTTGGCTTGAACCCCTACGACGCCCCATCCGTAGTCCGGAACATGCGCCTCCTTCGGTCTGCTGCCGCGTCGCTGATCGTCGTCTTCGCCGCGCTCGTCCTGCCTCTGGCCGGAACCGCGATCGGCCAGCCGGTGAACACCGATGTCGAACAAACCCAGTGGGGGCCGCTCGACGCGGCGGCCCGTGACATGTTGGTGAAAGTCCGCCTCGCGGGCCTGTGGGAGGGCCCGGCCGGCCAGATGGGGGTGGAGAAGTCGGCCAACCCCCTCGTGCAGGAGGCCGGGCGGCACCTGATCGAAGGGCACACGGACCTCGACGCCCGCGTGATCGAGCTGGGCAAGATGCTCAACGTCACGCTGCCCACGGCGCCGAACTCCGACCAGCAGGGCTGGCTGCGCGAGATGACGCAGGCCCCCGCGGGCAGCGAGGAGTTCGACAAGGTCTACGCCAACCGGCTGCGCGCCGCGCACGGCAAGGTGTACATCGTCCTGTCGCAGGTCCGGGCGGGCACCCGCAACACCCTGATCCGCGACTTCGCCGACGTCTGCATGCGGACGGTGCTGGACCACATCACCGTGTTGGAGAAGACCGGCAAGGTCGACTTCACCGACACCAAGAACATCCCGATCGCGACCGTCGCGCCGGCGGCGGGCGCGGCGGCCCCGCAGGTCAAGGCCGCCATCGGGCCCGAGATGAGCATGCCGCTGATCGTCGTGATCGGCGGTGTCCTGATCGTCGTGACCCTCGTCGGGCTCCGGATGCTCCTCGGCGGCCGCGCCCGGCAGAAGTTCCGCGGCTAGCGCCCCTCTACCAGCGGTTCGACGTCCCGCTGGTCGGATTCCCCCACGCCTCGCCCGGCGCGGGGGAATCCGACCGGTCGGGGGTCAGCTCCAGCCGTGGAGCTTGCGCAGCACGTCGACGACCACGCCGAACCTCTCCGGCTCCAGCACGGAGCCCTCGCGGCGGATGTCACCCTCGTCCAGCTCGAACACCCGGTCCAGCCGCAGGTAGGAGTGCCGCCCGTCGCGGTCCCACTGCCCGGAGCCGAGGTCCAGCCAGTCGTCCAGCTCGTTGTCCGACGGCTCCTTGCTGGACAGCATCAGGCCCAGCAGCGACCGGTGGTGCCTGCCCACCACCAGCAGGGGCCGGTCCTTCCCGCGGTGGGGGTCCTCCTCGTAGGGCACCCACGCCCACACGATCTCGCCCGGATCGGCCAAGCCGTCCAGGTCGGGGGAGTACTCCAGGGTGGCGGCGACAGCGGCCGAGTGCACCTCGCGGACCGCGCCCTTCTCCGGGCGGGCGTCCTCTCCATTTGCGAACACCGGCAGAGCTTATGGCCCCCGTCTCACGTGAGCAGGTAAAAGCGGTTGCCCGCGCCATGAGATGATGTGGTGTCCCCCGTCCTAATGCGCGAGGAACTTGAGTGAGCACGTTCGCCGACAAGACGTTCACGCCTCCGGAGCTCATCCGGAACTTCTGCATCATCGCCCACATCGACCACGGCAAGTCGACCCTGGCCGATCGGATGCTGCAGATCACCGGCGTCGTCGACCCGAGGTTGATGCGCGCCCAGTACCTGGACCGCATGGACATCGAGCGCGAGCGCGGCATCACGATCAAGGCGCAGAACGTGCGCCTGCCGTGGCAGATCGACGACAAGCCGCACGTGCTCCACATGATCGACACGCCGGGCCACGTGGACTTCACCTACGAGGTGTCCCGAGCGCTGGAGGCCTGCGAGGGCGCCGTGCTGCTGGTGGACGCCGCGCAGGGCATCGAGGCCCAGACGCTGGCCAACCTGTACCTGGCGCTGGAGAACGACCTCGCGGTCATCCCGGTGCTGAACAAGATCGACCTCCCGGCGGCCGACCCGGACAAGTACGCCAAGGAGATCGCGCACATCGTCGGGTGCGACCCCGACGAGGTGCTGCGGGTCTCGGCGAAGACCGGGTTCGGCGTCAAGGAGCTGCTCGACGAGGTCGTGCTGAAGGTGCCGCCGCCCGTCGGCGACGCCGACGCGCCGGCCCGCGCGATGATCTTCGACTCGGTCTACGACACCTACCGCGGCGTGGTGACCTACATCCGCGTCGTGGACGGCAAGATCACCCCGCGCGAGCGGATCAAGATGATGTCCACGGGCGCCATCCACGAGATCCTCGAGGTCGGCATCATCTCGCCCGAGCCCAAGGCCAGCGTTGGCCTCGGCGTCGGCGAGGTGGGCTACCTGATCACCGGCGTGAAGGACGTCCGCCAGTCGAAGGTCGGCGACACCGTCACCTCCGAGCGCAAGGGCGCGACCGAGCCGCTCGCGGGCTACCGCGAGCCGCGGCCGATGGTCTACTCGGGCCTCTACCCGGTCGACGGCTCGGACTACCCGGAGCTGCGCGAGGCGCTGGACAAGCTCCAGCTCAACGACGCCTCGCTCGCCTACGAGCCGGAGACGTCGGCGGCGCTGGGCTTCGGCTTCCGCTGCGGCTTCCTCGGCCTGCTGCACCTGGAGATCACCCGCGACCGGCTGGAGCGCGAGTTCGGGCTCGACCTGATCTCGACGGCCCCGAACGTGGTCTACCGCGTGGTCATGGAGGACGGTCGGGAGCACGTCGTGACCAACCCGTCCGACTGGCCGGACGGCAAGATGGCCGACATCTTCGAGCCGGTCACCAAGTGCACGATCATCTCGCCCAGCGACTACATCGGCGCGATCATGGAGCTGTGCCAGTCCAAGCGCGGCCAGCTCGGCGGCATGGACTACCTGTCCGAGGACCGCGTGGAGCTGCGCTACACGATGCCCATGGGCGAGATCATCTTCGACTTCTTCGACAACCTGAAGTCCCGCACCCGCGGCTACGCGTCGCTGGACTACGAGGAGTCGGGCGAGCAGAGCTCGGAGCTGGTCAAGGTCGACATCCTGTTGCAGGGCGAGGCCGTCGACGCGTTCAGCGCCATCTGCCACAAGGACTCCGCCTACGGCTACGGCACGCGGATGGCGTCCAAGCTGCGCGAGCTGATCCCGCGCCAGCAGTTCGAGATCCCGATCCAGGCCGCCATCGGCTCACGGGTGATCGCGCGCGAGAACATCCGCGCGATCCGCAAGGACGTCCTCGCCAAGTGCTACGGCGGTGACATCACCCGCAAGCGGAAGCTGCTGGAGAAGCAGAAGGTCGGCAAGAAGCGGATGAAGATGGTGGGGCGCGTGGAGGTGCCGCAGGAGGCCTTCGTGGCGGCGCTGTCGACCGACGACGACAAGAAGAAGAAGTAGTAGCCGCAAGGAACCGGAAGCGCCGTACGCCCACCGCGTGCGGCGCTTCTGCGTTTTCGGGGGAGTCGGGAATGACGAAGGCCACCCTCGGCAGCGTTGCCGGGGTGGCCTCTGGGTGAGCGTCGAACTGGCTGTCAGATCGCGGCCTCGACCTCAGGCGCGCAGACGCGTTCGACGGTGAACGGTCTTGCCGGTCAGCTTCCGGTGCGGATGATCCGCTCCATCGACTGGGAGTGCAGGATCGCCTTGATCTCGGCGGTGTCCTTCGAGTCGTGCCGGGCCAGGATGGCGTCCAGGTCCAGCCGCTCGCTCGGGGTGGTGTAGCTGGCCAACTGCCGCTCGAGGCTCTGGCGGCGCCTGCGGGCCGCGCGGCGGCTCGACAGGGTGGCCCGCAGGGTCCTGATGGTGGCGGTGGGGTGTGTCATCTCGTCCTTCGACTAGTGGTACTCGATCTTCTGGCACCACCCATCCTTCACCTTTTTCCGCGCAAGTGCATCGATTCAGAGGGTGATCTGTCTCGCATGCCGCCGTTACCTGTGGTATACGGCACGGTCACCCGTTCTCGTAATAATCCAGCAGCCGCAGGGCCGTCTCGTACTTGTCGCGCAGGCGCTCCCGCTCGGACGGTTCGAGCAGCGCGGTGCGGTCCGGCGACAGGTTGTCGCCGATGTCCGCGCGCTTCACCACGAGCGCGATCGGGTCCGCCGCGACCCTGGCCAGGTAGGCGTGCTGCGGCTCGTCCGGGAAGTGCGTCAACGCCTCCACGGCCCGCACCACGACCGTCGGGCACTCCAGTTCGACGAGTTCGTCCAGCGTCACGGTCGTGTCCTCGACGACGTCGTGCAGCACGGCCGCCATCTGCTCGGCGACGCCGTCGACGCGGGTCATGACCCGCAGCGGGTGGTCGATGTAGGGGTTGCCGGACTTGTCGATCTGGCCCTCGTGCGCTCGGCGGGCGAGGTTGACGGCATCCGGCAGCGTGAACGTCATGATCTTCCTCCGACCTCCACGGTCGAACGACCGTGTCGCCTGCTCTGAACGGGTTCATTCCCATCCCACCACGGGCTAAACGCTTTCGGCCCGGTTCAGGCCGTTCGGCCCAGCGGAACCACCGCCTTCGGCCCAACAGGTCCGGAACTCTTGACATCCCGTAGTGGTCTAGTCCATTTTTCGGGTGGCCCACATCACGTGTCCGGGCCGCGGCCGCCGAAGTGGATCTGGTGAGGTGCACGTGGGTACGAATACGAGACGAGCGCTGGTCGCTGTCCTGAGCGCGCTGGTGGCCTTCGCGGGCCTCGGCTTGATCGTCGTGGGCAACGCGTCCGCGGCGAACCTGGTGGGCAACTTCGGCTTCGAGGCCGGGAACACCAGTTCGTGGACCTGTTCGGGCGGCGCCTCCGCGGTGACCAGTCCGAAGCGGACCGGGTCGTTCGCGCTGTCCGGGGTCCCCGCGGGCCAGGACAACGCGCGCTGCTCGCAGACCGTGACCGTGGTGCCGAACACGGCGTACAAGCTGTCCGCCTGGGTGCAGGGCAGCTACACCTACCTCGGCGTCACCGGCGCGAGCGGTGGTGAGAAGAGCACGTGGACGCCCGGCTCGGGCTCGTGGACGCAGCTGTCGCTGGACTTCACCAGCTCCTCCGCGACCACGGTGACCATCTACCTGCACGGCTGGTACGGCCAGCCCGCGTACTTCGCCGACGACGTCGCCGTGGACGGTCCGGGCACCCCGCCCACCACGACCAGCACGACGTCCACCACGACGACGACCACGACCACCACGACGACCACCGGCCAGCCGCCGGTGACGTCGCTGCCCAAGCACGTCCTCACGGGCTACTGGCAGAACTTCAACAACGGCGCCAGGGTGCTGAAGATCGCCGACGTGCCGACCACCTACGACATCATCGCGGTGTCGTTCGCGGACGCCGTGGCGGGCACGCCCGGCGCGGTCACGTTCAACCTCGACCCCGGTCTGTCCAGCGCGCTCGGCGGCTACACCGACGCGCAGTTCAAGGCGGACATCCGGACCGTGAAGGCCCGCGGCCAGAAGGTGATCCTGTCCGTCGGCGGTGAGAAGGGCACCATCAGCGTCGGCGACTCGACCGCGTCGAACAACTTCGCCAACAGCGTCAACTCGCTGATCGCCAACTACGGGTTCGACGGCGTGGACATCGACCTGGAGAACGGCATCAACGCGACCCAGATGGGCGCGGCGCTGCGCAAGATCTACGCGGGCGGCGGCAAGATCATCACGATGGCGCCGCAGACCATCGACATGCAGTCCACCGCGGGCGGCTACTTCCAGCTGGCGCTGGCGATCAAGGACATCCTGACGATCGTCAACATGCAGTACTACAACTCCGGGTCGATGCTCGGCTGCGACCAGAAGGTCTACAGCCAGGGCGGCGTGGACTTCATCACCTCGCTCGCCTGCATCCAGCTCCAGAACGGCCTCCGCGCGGACCAGGTGGGCCTCGGCCTGCCCGCCTCCCCGTCGGGCGCGGGCAGCGGCTACGTCTCGCCGCAGACCGTGAACAACGCCCTGAGCTGCCTGGCCAGGGGCACGAACTGCGGCAGCTTCAAGCCGTCGACCACGTACCCGTCGATCCGCGGTGCGATGACCTGGTCGATCAACTGGGACGCGTCCAACGGCTGGGCCTTCGCGAACGCCGTGGCTCCGCACCTGGACTCGCTGCCGTAGTCAGTAGTGTCGGGTGCATGCTGGAACGACTGGCCGCACCCGTGATCGCCGCACCGATGGCGGGTGGCGCGTCCACCCCGAAGCTGGTCGCGGAAGTGGGGTCGGCCGGTGGCCTGGGTTTCCTGGCCGCCGGCCTCCTCACGGTCGACGCGCTGGCCGGTCAGCTCACCGCGCTCGCGGAGCTGACCGACCGGCCCTTCGGCGTCAACCTCTTCGTGCCGGGCTCCAAGTCCACTGTGGACCTGTCGGTCTACCGCGAGCGGGTGGCCGCCCAGGCCGCCCTCGCGGGGGTCGAGCCCGGCGACCCGGTGTGGGACGACGACTCCTACGCCGCGAAGCTCGAACTCGTGCTGGCGCTGCGGGTTCCTGTGGTGTCGTTCACCTTCGGCCTGCCGGACGTGGACGAGGTCCGCAGGCTGCACGCGGCGGGCTCGTTCGTCGTCGTCACCGTGACCACGCCCGCCGAGGCGAAGCAGGCCGCGCAGATCGGCGCGGACGCCCTGTGCGTGCAGGGCCTGGACGCGGGCGGGCACCGCGGCACCCTCACCGACGACGGCGTCTCGCCCGGCGGTGGCGAACTGCTCGGCACCCTGGCCGCGCTGCGGCTCGTGGCCGCCGTCGTCGACCTGCCGCTGATCGCGGCCGGGGGACTGGCGACCGGCGCGGACGTCGCCGCGGTGCTCACCGCGGGGGCCGTGGCAGCGCAGCTCGGGACGGCGTTCCTGCTGTGCCCCGAGGCGGGCACGGCTCCCGGCCACCGGCTGGCGCTGGAGGAGAAGACCCGGCGCACGGCGTTGACGCGGGCGTTCAGCGGCAGGCCCGCGCGCGGCCTGGTCAACCGGTTCCTCAGCGAGAACACCCCGCACGCCCCGGCGGCCTACCCGAACCTCAACGCCCTGACGAAACCGATCCGCGCCACCGGTGATCCGGAACTGATGTCCTTGTGGGCCGGGCAGACCTACTCTTTGATCGAGGCCGCACCGGCCGCGGACGTGGTGCGGAGGTTGGACGTCGAGGCGCGGACGGCGATCAGGAAGGCCGCCGCCAGGTTCACGGGGGAGTAGCGGGTGGGCGAACTAGCGGATGACGTGGTCGAACTGGTCCTGGACGCCGATCCGCTGTTCGCCACGCTGCTGGGCATCGCGGGCCGGGACGACCGGCTGCGGGACGTCAGCGAAGCGGGTGAGGCCGCGCTGCGGGCGCGGGCGGTGGAGGTCCTCGACCGCGCTACCGGGGGCGAGGACGACCTGACGCTCGCCGTCGTGGTGCACCAGGCCCAGGCGGTGATCGACCGGATCGACGCGAAACTCGTCGAGCACACGTACTCCGCGTCGTTCCTGGCCCCGGTCACGGGCCTGCTCGCCACGCTGCCGCTGGTGCGGCCGACCGCGGAGCCCGCCCAACGCGACTTCCTCACCCGGCTGGCCGCGATCCCCGCCTTCCTGGACCAGGTGACCGCGCGGAACCGGCAGGGCGTCGCCGCCGGGCGGCTGCCGCTGGCGCACCTCGTCCGCTCGGCCGTCACCCGGATCGAGCGCTACCTGGCCGCCGCGGACCCGTTCCTCGGCGTGCCGCTGGCCGACGGGCTGCTCGCCGAACGCGACCGGCTGCTGGCCGACGTGGTGCGGCCCGCGTTCGCCGCCTACCGCGAGTTCCTGCTCGCCGAGATCGCGCCGCACGGCCGGTCCGAGGACCGGCCCGGCCTGTGCGCGCTGCCCGGCGGCGACGTGGCGTACGCGAACCTGGTGCGGATGTTCACCACCACCGACCGCACTCCCGAGCAGCTGCACCAGACAGGGCACGACATCATCGCCCGGATCACCGAGGAGTACGCGGCGCTGGGCTACCCGACGCTGGCCGCCGTGCGGGACCGGATGAGCACGCTGAAGTGGCGGGACGCCGAGGAGATGCTGGCCGTCGCGCGGGCCACCATCGACCGCGCCGAGCGGGCCGCGCCGTCGTGGTTCGGCCGGGTGCCGGTCGCCAGGTGCGTGGTCGAGCGGGTGCCCGAGGCGGACGAGCGCACCGCGCCGCTGGCGTACTACCTCGACCCCGCCAGGGACGGCTCACGACCGGGCACGTACTTCGTCAACGCGTACCGGGCCCAGGAGCAGGACCGCTTGGGCGCGGAGGCCATCGCGTTCCACGAAGCCGTTCCGGGGCACCACTTCCAGCTCGCGCTGCTCCAGGAGTTCGAGGACCTGCCGCTGCTGCGCCGGGTCGCGTCGATCGAGTCGCACATCGAGGGCTGGGGCCTGTACGCCGAGCGCCTGGCCGACGAGATGGGGCTGTACGGCGACGACGTCGCCCGGCTCGGGATGCTGTCGGCCGACCTGATGCGGGCCGCCCGGTTGGTCGTCGACACCGGTCTGCACGCGCTCGGCTGGACCCGCGACGAGGTCGTGGCGTACCTGCGGGAGTTCACCGTGATGTCCGAGGTGGACATCCAGGCCGAGACCGACCGGTACATCGAGATGCCGGGCCAGGCGTTGGCGTACATGGTGGGGCGCCTGGAGTTGGAGCGCCTGCGGGCCGAGGCCGCCGAACGGGCGGGAGAGGCGTTCGACCTGCGGGCGTTCCACGACCTGGTGCTGGCCAACGGTCCGCTGCCGATGGACGCGCTCGCGCGCCTGGTCGAACGGCGGTTCCCGTGACGGACCTCGCCGACGAGATGATGGACCTGCTCCTCGACGACGAACCCCTCTCCGCCACGCTGCTGGGCCTCCCCGGTCGCGACCACCTGCTGCGCGACTTCTCCGGGGACGCGGAGCTGCGGGCGCGGGCCGAGGACGTGCTGCGGCGGGCGGTCGGGGACGACGTGACCACGGCAGTGGTGGCGAACGAGGCCCGGTCGCTGATCGAGAAGCTCGACGCCGGGCTGGTCGACCTCACCTTCGCCGACGCGTGGAACTCGGCCGCGTCCGGGCTGTTGACGATCCTGCCGCTGGTCCGGCCCGGCGACGACGCGGGTCGGCGGGACCACCTGGCCAGGCTCGCCGCCGTGCCGGACTTCCTGGCCCGGCTGGAACACCGGCAGCGCGCGGCCGTGACCGCCGGTCGGGTGCCGCTGGAACGCCTGGCGCGCAAGGGGATCGCGTTCCTGGACCGGTACCTGGCCGACCCCGACGGTGATCCGCTGCTCGGCCCCGACCCGGACCCCGAGCGGGAACAGTTGCTCGTCGAGGAGGTCCGGCCCGCGTTCTCGGCCTACCGCGACTTCCTGGTCGCCGAGGTGCTGCCGCGCGGCCGGTCCGACGACCGGCCTGGCCTGTGCCACCTGCCCGGCGGCGAGGCCGCGTACACCGCGCTGCTGCGCCGGTTCACCACGACCGCCGCGACCCCGGCCGAGCTGCACCGGACGGGCGTCGAGCTGATGGACCGGCTGGAGGAGGAGTACCGGGACCTCGGGTTCCGGGTGTTCGGCCTGGACTCCGCCGCGGCGACGCGCGACCGGGTCCGCGCCGATCCCGCGTTCCGCTGGCGCGACGCCGACGAGGTGGTCGCCGCGGCCAAGGCGACCCTCGACCGGGCGTGGCTCGTGGCCCCGGAGTGGTTCGGGACGCTGCCGCGCGGCGAGTGCGCGGTGGAACGGGTCCCGGAGGCCGAGCAGCACCACGGGCCGCTGGCCTACTACGTCGACCCGGCGCTGGACGGCTCCCGGCCGGGCACGTACTACGTCAACACCCGCACCCCGCACGAGCAGGACCGCACCATCGGCGAGTCGCTCGCGTTCCACGAGAGCGTGCCCGGCCACCACCTCCAGATCTCGCTGGCGCAGGAGCGCGGCGACCTGCCGCTGCTGCGGCGCACCGCGCTGATCGACGTGTACATCGAGGGCTGGGGCCTGTACGCCGAACGCCTGGCCGACGAGATGGGGCTCTACACCGACGACGTCGCCCGGCTCGGCATGGTCTCGCAGGACCTGGTGCGCGCGGCTCGACTGGTCGTGGACACCGGGATGCACGCGTTCGGCTGGTCGCGCGCGAAAGCCGTCGACTACCTGCGCACCCGCACGGCCATGCCCGCCGACGACGTCGAGTCGCAGGTCGACCGGTTCGTCGAGACGCCGGGCCAGGCATTGGCGTACATGGTCGGGCGGCTGGAGATCCAGCGCCTGCGCGACGAGGCCGCGGCCAGGATGGGGGACCGGTTCGACCTGCGGGCGTTCCACGACCTCGTGCTCGGCGGCGGTCCGCTGCCGATGGCGGTGCTCGCGGGCGTGGTCGAGCGGTGGTCCGCGGGCTGACGGGAACAAGGTCCGGGAACCGGGTGTTGGCACCGGACGTGAGACTCGAAGTGTGGTCGGACGTCGTGTGCCCGTGGTGCTACATCGGCAAGCGGAAGATGGAGAGCGCCCTGGAGGCGTGGGACGGTGAGCCGGTCGAGGTGCGCTGGCGGCCGTTCCAGCTCGACCCCGGATCGCCGAACGACGGCGCGCCGATGACCGAGGCGCTGGCCGTGAAGTTCGGCGGCGCGGACGCCGTGAAGGCCGCGCACGCGCGGGTCCAGGAGGTCGCCGCGGGCGTCGGGCTGGAGTACCACCTGGAGAAGACCAGGCAGGTGAACACCCTCGACGCGCACAAGCTGATCAGCCTGGGCTACGAGCAGGGCGTCCAGGGAGCCGTGCAGGAGCGGTTCTTCCGGGCGAACTTCACCGAGGGCCAGCACCTCGGCGACCCGGACGTGCTGGTGAAGCTCGCCGCGGACGCCGGGCTGACCGGGGCCGAGGAGGCGCTGCACGACGAGGCGCTCACCGCCCGGATCCGCCAGGAGCTGGCCGAGGGCATCGCGATCGGCGTGCGCTCGGTGCCGACGTTCGTCGTCGGCAACCGGGGCGTGTCCGGGGCGCAGGACTCCTCGGTGATCCTGGAACTGCTGCGCGGGGCGTGACCGCTAGCGGGTGAAGACGACCTTGCCCGCGGTCTCGCCGTCGAGCATGGACCGCAGCCCCTCCTCGGCGCGGTCCATCGGCAGCTCCAGGCCGATCTGCGGGCGTAGGTCGTTGAGCGCGCAGAACGCCAGCAGGTCGCCGAGCTCCTCCCGCGTGCCCATGGTCGAGCCGACCACGCGCAGCTGGAGGAAGAACAGCCGCTGCAACTCGGCGGCCGAGGCGTCGCCGCTGGTCGCGCCGGAGATGACCACGATGCCGCCGGGCTTGAGGGCCTTCATCGAGTGCGACCAGGTCGCCTTGCCGACGGTCTCGAACACGGCGTCCACCCGCTCGGGCAGGCGCGCGCCGGACTCGAACGAGGCGTGCGCGCCCAGCGACTCGGCCAGCGCGCGCTTCTCCTCGGTCCGACCGGTCACCCACACCCGGAACCCGGCCGCGCGGCCCAGTTGGACCAGCGCCGTCGCCACCCCGCCGGACGCGCCCTGCACGAGCATCGTCTGGCCGGGGCGCAGCCCGGACTTCACGAACAGCATCCGGTACGCCGTCAGCCACGCCGTGCCCATGCAGGCCGCCTCGGCGAACGACAGCCCGGCGGGCTTGGCCAGCGCGTTGCGCCTCGGCACGACCGCGTAGTCGGCGAACGTGCCCTGGTGCTTCTCGGTCAGCAGCGTGCGACCGGGGTCGAGGGTCTCGTCACCGGACCAGTCCGGGTCGCCGATCACGGAGTGCAGCACCACCTCGGTGCCGTCGTCGAGCACGCCCGCGCCGTCGCAGCCCAGGATCATCGGGAACCGGTCGGCCTTGATGCCGACACCCCGCAGCGTCCACAGGTCGTGCATGTTCAGGCTGGCCGCGCGCACCGCCACCCGCACCCAGCCGTCCGCCACCTCCGGATCGGGACGCTCACCCACCCGGACGGCGGCGAGGGGGTCCTGCGGGCTCGGCTCGGCTGCGTAGACGGCGAACATCCCTGGAACATAACGCAGCCGAGCCGGTCGGCCTGCGGTGAGGCGCGTCACCGGGCTAGGCTCGGTGACGTGCTGGAGGGTATTTCGCAGTGGTGGGACGGGGTCGAGCTGTGGCTGACCCAGTTGCCCTTCGTGCTCCAGTTCCCGCTGATGATGGGGCTGATGCTGCCGTTGTGCCTGTTCGCGGCCCGGCTCATCGACCGGGTGGTCGACCGCGCCGTGGCTCGCGTGACCCCGCACAAGGACGCCGAACCGCCGGTCGGGACGCTGCCGACCGACGTCCGGGAGCCCCACCCGCTGCACCGCGGCGGCGGTTCGTAGGCTGACCCGGTGACTCCTGGTAGGCGGCTCACCGTCGCACTCGTCGGTCTGGTCGTCTTGGTCGTCTTCGGGTGGGTCTTCAAGGACCTGACGTCGTCGTCCACCCCGTCGAGCGGACCGGCCACCTCGTCGTCCGCGGGGGCCAAGCCGTCGGCGCCGGGCAAGGCGACGTCCGGGGCGGTCGCGGGCTCGGACTCCGGGCTGGAGGTCAAGGCCCTGTCGAGCCTGCCGTCGCAGGCCGCGGACACGTGGAAGCTGATCGAGAAGAACGGCCCGTTCCCGTACCCGCGCAACGACGGCGTGGAGTTCCAGAACCGGGAGAAGCGCCTGCCCGCGAAGTCGGGCGCGTACTACAAGGAGTACACCGTGCCCACTCCCGGCAGCCCGGACCGCGGCGCCCGGCGGCTGATCACCGGGGACAAGCAGGAGCTGTACTACACCGGCGACCACTACGACACGTTCGTCGTCGTGGACGTGCGGAAATGACCGTCCAGGAGGCCGTGAAGGCCGCCCGCGAGCGCGGCGCGCACCCGCACGTGCTGCGGGGCGACACGATCACGACCCGGCACGAGGCCATGGAGGCCATCGCCGCCGCGCTGTCGTTCCCGGAGTGGTTCGGGCACAACCTGGACGCCCTCTACGACTCGCTGACCGACCTGTCGTGGCTGCCCGCGGGCGAGCACGTGCTGATCTGGCCGCGGTCCGCGGAGCTGGCCCGCCACGACCCGCGCGGCCACGAGAGCGTGACCGCCGTGCTGGACGACGCCGTGCGGCGCACCACCGAACTCGGCGACCGCGTGCTCACGGTCGTCCTCGCCGACTAGCGACCGGCCTTCCGCCACGCCGCCGGGGTCACGCCGTGCGCGGCGCGGAACCGGCGGACGAAGTAGCCCGTCTCGCGGTAGCCGACCCGGTGGGTGATCTCCGCGATCGTCAGGTCCGTGTCGGCCAGCAGCCGCCGCGACTCCCGCATCCGCCGCTCGGTGATCCACTGCTGCACCGTGCGGCCGGTGCGCCTGCCGATGACCGTGGTGAGGTGCCCGGTCGTGAGCCCGACGGCGTCGGCGACGTCCCGCAGCGAGATCGGCTCGTGGTAGCGGTTCTCCACGACGTCGAACACCGCCGCCAGCAGCGGTTCGACACCGAGGTCGTCGGGGACGGCGACCTGGAGGCGGCCGAGGCGGACCAGCAGCAGCGTCAGGTGGGCGCGGGCGGCGTCGGCGTACCCGTCCCGCCTGCCGAGCAGTTCGGCGTCCAGGTCGGCGAGGTGCCCGAGCCACGCCGGGCGGTCCTCCGGCGGCACCCGGAACCGCTGTCCGCCGCCCCGGTGGTGGCCGATGAACGGCGACAGCAGCGGGTGCGTGCGCCACGAGACCAGCGACGACGCGGCGGCGGGGTCGACGGCGTCGGCCGGGAAGAACACCGCCCAGGCCTCGACGACCCCCTCGTGGGCGTCCTCCTTCGGCCCGATCACCGCGCCGGGGGCGATGACGAACGCGTCGCCCGTGGTGAGCGGCCAGTCCTGGTCGTCCACCCGCATCTCGCCGTCGCCGCGCTCGACGTAGAACAGCACGAGGAAGTCGTGGGCGTGCACGCCCATCGGGCTCGTGTGGTCCCGCACGGTCCCGTCGGTCCAGTGCGCGACGGTCACCGAGGGGAGCCCGGCGGTGCGGACGTAGTCGACCAGCGGCACGCCCTGCGCGTTGCGGCCGGTGGGGCGCAGTGCGCCGTCGTGATCGGAAGAATGTGCCATCGGAGCCGCACTTCGTGACTGGTGGGCAGGTCAGGGTGTTGACAGGCTAGCAGTCGGCAACCGAACTTCGTTCCTACTGGAGAGCGTGATGACGACCCACCAGGACTACCTGCCCGCGATGGCCAAGCGCTCGCTGCGGTTCTACGACCCGCTCAGCAAGCTGATGGGGGCCAAGGACGCGCAGTGGCAGCTCGTCGCGCAGGCCGCCATCGAGCCCGGTTCGACCGTCGTGGAGATCGGCTGCGGCACCGGGAACGTGCTGCTGCTGGCCAAACGGGCGGTGCCGACCGCGACGGTGATCGGGCTCGACCCGGACCCGGAGGCGCTCGCCCTCGCCCGGCGCAAGGCGGCGCGGGCGGGGCTGGAACTCCGGCTCGACCGCGGGTACGCGGGGCAGCTCCCGTACGCCGACGGCAGCGTGGACCGGGTGCTGTCGTCGTTCATGCTCCACCACCTGCCCGGCGGGCAGAAGCTCGACGCGCTGCGGGAGGTCCGGCGGGTGCTGGCGCCCGGCGGGAGCCTGCACGTGCTCGACTTCGACCACCAGGAGCCCGCGCCGTTGCGGAAGCTGATCAAGCACGGCCACGGGCACGGGCACGCGGCCGCCGCGTCCGCGCTCGGGCTGATGGTGGAAGCGGGCCTCGTCGACGCCGCGGAGGTCGCCCGCGGGAAGTCGAGGCTCGGCGGCTCCGCGTACTACCGGGCCTCCCGGTAACGGCGTGATCTCGGTCGGCGGGCGCGGGGACGGAGCAGGCGGGACAGTGGCGAACCATGATCCCGCTCCGCCTCGTCGCCGTGCTGACGACCGCCGCCACGCTCACCGCGCTGGCCTCCGCCCCCGCCCTCGCCGCCTCCGAACCGGGCTGCGACTACGAGCACGCGATCACGCCGTTCGACGTCGCCGACGGCGACAACCCGATCGTCATGGTGACGGGTCGGGTCGTCGAACTCCGCGCGTCGAACACAACACAATGCGCGTGGGGGCGGATCTCCGGCGGCACCAGCGGCGAGGAGATCTGGACCGACCGGCGCAAGCGCGACGGCTCCGGCTACCAGGGCTTCCTCGGGTACACCCGGATCGACAACAGCGGCAGCAAGCACACCGACGCGTTCAAGAACGACAACCGGCTGATGCGCGCCTGCGGCTCCTCGCAGGGGCACATCGAGTGCACCGGCTGGTTCTAGTCGGGCACCCAGGAGGGCTTGCGCTTCTCGACGAACGCCGCGATGCCCTCCTGGCCCTCCGGGCCGCCGAAGTGCCGGGCGGACAGCTCCAGCATGTCCGCGAACACCTCGCCGAGGTCGGACGGCCGCGGCTCCTGGAGCATCCGCTTGGTCGCGGCCAACGCTCCGGGCGCGCCCAGGGTCAGCATGTCGGTGTACCGCTGGACCTCGGCGTCGACCTCGTCGGCGGGCACCGAGGAGTTGATCAGCCCGATCTCCTTGGCCCGGCACGCGTCGAACGCCTCACCCGTGAGGAACAGCTCGTGCGCGGCGCGGGGCAGCAGCCGGGGCAGCACGGTCACCGAGATCACCGCGGGCACGACCCCGATCCGCACCTCGCTGAACGCGAACGTGGCGTCCTCGGCGGCCACCGCGATGTCACAAGCCGCCACCAGCCCGACCCCCCCGGCCCGCGCCGGACCGGCCAGCCGGGCGACGACAGGCTTCGGACTCGTCCAGATCTGCTCCAGGATGGCGGGGAACTCGTTCACCCCCTGCTTGCTCGCACTGGTCCCACCGGCCTCCTTGAGATCCATGCCGGAGCAGAACACGGTGCCCGTGTGGCTCAACACGACGACCCGAACGGCGTCGTCGACCGTGGCGGCCTTCAAGTGCGCGGTGAGTTCGCTCCGCAACTGCGCGGAGAGCGCGTTGCGATTGCGGGGGGAGTCCAGCGTGACCGTCGCGATGCCACGCCGCACCTCGTAGTGGACCAGCTCGTCTGCCATGCCCCGCACTCTACGATCCCGGCTGCGGAGGGGCTTGGGCCACACGATGGGTGAGCGGGTTTCCGCTGCGCAAGAGGTCCGGACGGTCGCTGCCTGGGCTTCGCGCCTTATACGGTGCCGATTTCCGTCACCATGGGGCTGATTCGACGCCTCCACTCTCCTTCTGCTCCATGGCGCCAGGCCACCGCGTTGCTGATCCACAAGGCTGGTTCGGTCGACGACTTCATGTGCCCGTAGACCACTCCGGCGTCATGCGCTTTGGTGTGGAGACCGAGAACCAGTCGGTCCCGTGCAGTGGCCGCATCGTCGCAGAAGTCCAGTACGAGTCGAGTCACGCCGTTGTCGATGGCGTCTGCCATCAGGCGTTCGAGCAGAATGGCCCGTACCCGGATGGCAGCAGGCCCCGCATCAGACTTCTTGCCTGGCTCAGGGAATGGGGTGCTACCAGCGAGGCGGTGAGACAGGATCCCATTCGCGCTTTCCTGAGAGGCAATCACGCGAACTCCGGAAGTGGTTGCTGGACCCATGGTCAATTCTTCGGGAGCTTCGCGTAGTTCGGAAAAAATAGCTCGTCACACGTTGGGGTTAAAGGGCTTTCGTCGTCGGCCGCCGGTGAAATACGGTGATCACGTGCCTTTCCCAGTAGGGGAAGGAAGTGGGCTCAGGTGCGCGTCCGGACGGTCGCTGCGTGGGTTTCGCGCTGTCGGGGTTTTGCCGGTGTGCCGCGTGGAGTTCTCCGGAGAACTCCACGCGGCTCGTGGTCAGCCGATGGTGGTGGTCGTGAGGACCGGGTTGGGGTCTGGGTAGCCGGTGGCCGGGGCGCTGATCGGGAAGCCGAGGGCGGTGATCGTTGCCGTGAAGGTGAGGCCTGGAGTGGTGTAGCTGGTGCCGCCGAGTTGGGTGGTGATGGTGCCGGTGGTGGCTGCTTGCAGGGTCAGGGTGATGGTGGGGAGTTCGAAGTTCGCGCCGCCCTTGATCGGGCCCGGCACCTTCAGGACCACGTCGCTGCCCGAGAGGGCGATGGTCGGGGTGCCGCCCAAGCCCGCGCCGCCGGTGGCGGTGGCCGACTGGAAGGTGCTGTTGGCGGGCACGGGCAGTTTCAGGGTGATGGTCTTGATGTCGCGCACGGTGTAGCCGCCCGCTTGGGCGGGGACCTGGTTGGGTGCGGGGTCGATGACGGCGGTGACCGTGCCGCCCGGTGCGACCGTGGTCGGTGCGGTCGCGTCGAGCGGCTGGTCCAGGAGGAACTCGGCGGTCTGGCCCAGTGCGGTCGCCCGCAGCTTGTAGGTGACGGCGGCGGGCGCCGCTGAGGCTGGCACGCTCGTGGCCAGCAGCAGGGCCAGAGCGGTGACTACGGCTGTCTTCATGGTTTCCCTCTCCCCGTTGAGGTGGGAGGGCGTCCAGCGGAAGCGGCGTACCTCAACTGACTACTTGTGAGTAAGTTTCACGTCAAGCCCCCGTCGCCTGATCGGACTACGCGTACTGCCGCGAGTCCAGCGACGACAACGCGGCCGTGTACCGGTGCAGCACCAGTTCCGCGACCTCCGGATCGGCCCCCAACGGCTGGGCGATCTGGGCGTCCGGGTCCAGGTCCACCGTCTGCTGGGTGATCCGGTCCGGCAGCAGGCCCGGTGCCAGGAACCAGGACGCCACGGCGATCCGGGAAGCGCCCTGGGCCCGCAACCGGGCCACGGCGGTGGCGACGGAGGGCTCGCCCGCCGACGCGAACGCCGGTTCCACGCCCGCCCACCCCGACCGCGCGGCCCAACGCTCCGCGATCGTGGCCACGGCGGCGTTCGCCGGGGCGTGCGAGGAGCCCGCGCCCGCCAGGACGATGCCGGTGGTCGGGTCGGCGGGGCGGACACCCGCCTCGGCGAGCCTGCGCAGCGCCGCCGACTCCAGCCACGGGTCGGGGCCGAGGACGTCGCCGACGGTGACCGAGAGCCGGGGGAACTGGCGCTGCACCTCGGCGACCGCGCCCGGCACGTCCACGCGGGCGTGGAAGGCCTTGCCCAGCAGCAGCGGCACGACGACCGCGCGCCGGTGGCCCTCCCCGTGCACGGTGCGGAGCACGTCGCCGAGTCGCGGCGCGGACAGGTCGAGGAACGCGGGCCGCACGTCGACGGCCGGGTTCAGGGCGCGGACCACGTCCAGCAGCGCCATGACCGTGGCGGCCGAACGCGGGTCGCGGCTGCCGTGCGCGACGGCGACGAGCGGGGTCATCAGAGTGCTCCGGTCAGGCCGCGGGCGCGCAGGACAGCGCGTTCCAACGGCCGGAAGAGGAGGAGTTCGATGCCGATGCCGACCAGCAGGATCAGGAAGATCGCGGCGATCACCATCGAGATGTCGTTGAGGGACTGGCCGTTGTGCAGGAACTGGCCCAGGCCCAGCCCCAGTTGCGGGGAGGTCGCGATGATCTCCGCCGCCATCAGCGAGCGCCACGAGAACGCCCACCCCTGCTTGAGCCCGGCGAGGTAGCCGGGCAGCGCGGCGGGCAGCAGGATGTGCCGCGCCGACGACAGCTTCCCCGCACCGAGGGCTTGGCCGACGCGGGGGAGGAGCGGCGGGATCTGGTCGATGCCGGACACCAGGCCGTTCGCGATCGACGGCACGGACCCCATCAGCACCACGAAGTAGATCGCGGACGGCGTGAGGCCGAACCACAGGATCGCGGCGGGCACCCACGCCACCGACGGCAGGCTCTGCAACCCGGTCAGCAGCGAGCCGATGGCCGCGCGGACGACCCGCACCTTCGCGATCAGCAACCCCAGCGGCGTCGCGATGATCACCGCGACGACGAACCCGAGCACCGCGCGGGACACCGACGTCCACAGGATCTCGCCCGCGTCGCCGGACCGCACCGTGGCCCAGATCGTGTCCCACACGGCGGCGGGCGCGGGCAGCTGGTACTCCGGCCAGAACGCCGCGGCCCACAGCGCCTGCCACGCGCCGAGCAGCAGCGCGAACGCCACGATCGGCGGGAGGGCCGTGCGCAGGAACCGCTGCCACGGCGACCGCCGCTGGTTCTGCGACGGCGCGTCGAGCGCGTCCAGCCCGGCGCCGACCGCGGCGAGCCCGCGGTCGGCTTCGAGCGTCTCAGGAGGCTGCGGCGTGGCCACTGATCACCTCTCGCAGGTGGGCGGTGATCTCGTCGATCGACTCCGCCTCGTCGGCGCCCGTCAGGCCGTCGACGGTCCACTCGCGCACGACCCGGCCGGGCCGCGACGAGAGCAGCACGACGCGCTGGCCCAGCCGGACGGCTTCGCGGACGTCGTGCGTGACGAACACGATCGCCGTGCCCGTCTCGCGCCACACCCGCACCAGCTCGGCCTGGAGCACGTCGCGGGTGATCGCGTCGAGCGCCGCGAACGGCTCGTCCATCAGCAGCAGGCCGGGTGTCCCGGCCTCGGCGCTGCCCAGCGTGGACGCGAGCGCGCGGGCCAGCGCCACGCGCTGCCGCATGCCGCCGGACAGCTCGTGCGGGCGCTTGGCGCCCGCCTCGCCCAGCCGCACCAGCGACAGCAGTTCGCTGGCCTTGGCGCGCCGGGCACCCCTCTTCAGCCCGGCGAGCCTCAACGGCAGCTCCACGTTGCGCGCGGCCGTGAGCCACGGCATGAGCGCCGCTTCCTGGAACATCACGGCGGGCCGCGACGTCGTCAGCTCGATGCTGCCCGAGGTGGGCGCGTCCAGTCCGGCGACCAGGTTGAGCAAGGTGCTCTTGCCGCAGCCCGACGCGCCCAGCAGGCACACGAACTCCCCCGGCTCGACCCGCAGGTCGACGCCGTCCAGCGCGACGACCGCGCCCGCGCCGTGGCCGAACACCTTGCGCACCCCGGACAGCGACACGGCGGCGTCGACGTCGGAGGGCGTGGGGGCCTCAAGTGTGGCGGTCATGGTGTGCCTGCCTTCCCCTCGGGTGTCCTGCTTACTTCTTGTCCAGGCCCGCGCTGTCGACGGCGGGCTTGCCCGCCGCGGAGAGGACCTTGTTCAGCAGCGTGAAGTCGGCGAAGCCGCTCACGTCCGCCGCGTCCTTGGCCACGCCCGCGGTGACGGCGTCCTTCGCCAGCTGCGGGAACTGCTTGGCCTGGGGGTCGACGGTCAGCTCGATGTTGTCGAACGCGCGGTCCAGCACCGGCTCGCCCAGCGCCTTGCTGGTCAGCTTCTGCAACGAGTCGTTCACGGACTTCTTGGCGTCCGCCTTGTTCGCCGTCGCCCAGTCGATCGCGGCGACCTCGCCCTTGAGGATGGCCTCCACGGTCCGCGGGTAGTCCTTGAGGAACTGGGTCCGCACGATGATCACCGTGGTGGGGAACTTGCCCTGGTCCCACAGGGTCTTCTCGTCGACGAGCACCTTCGCGCCCGCGTCGAGCACCAGCCGCGACGACCACGGCTCCGGCGCCCACGCGCCCTGGATCTCGCCCTTCTTGAACAGGTCGAGGCTCGCCGAGTTCTCCGTGTTGGTCACGTTGACCTGGTCCGCGCCGCTGCCCGCGGCGATCTGCTGGCCCACCAGCCACTTCTTGAACGACACGTCCTGCGTGTTCGCCAGCTGCGGGGTGCTGATCGTCTTGCCCTTGAGGTCCGCCGCGGAGGTGATGTCCGGCTTCACCACGAGCTGCGCGCCGCCCGAGGTCGCGCCCGCGACCAGCCGCACGGCCTCGCCCTTGGACTTGGCGTAGGCGTTGATGGCGGGGCCGGAGCCGATGAACGCCACGTCGAGCGAGCCGCCCAGCAGCGCGTTGACCTCGTCCGGGCCCGCGTTGAACGTCTGCGTGGTGAGCTTGGTGGAGCCCAGCTCCTTGGCGAACAGGCCCTTGTCGACGCCGATCAGCGCGGAGGCGTGGGTGACGTTCGGGAAGTAGCCGAGCCGCACCTCGGCGGCCGGGCCCTTGTCGTCGGACGCGGCGGGCGCCGCGGCGGGGGTGTCGCTGCCCGCCCGTGAGCACCCGGCGAGCGTGGCGAAGGTCGTGAGGACGGCGAGGGAGGTGGCGAGGACTCTGCGGTTGCTGCTCACGGCTGCGGGGACCTTTCGGGAAAGTTCAGGGGCCGGGGGAAACGAGGGCGTGGTCGTCTGCGTGGGGGGCGGTGCTCCCGCCCTCGGTACAGCTGTCCACGCCGTCCAGCACCGGGAGCCCCGCGCCGACGAGGCCCGCGGCGAGCGTGCCGCCGTCGGCCGCGTCGATCACCAGGAACGCCCCGGTGCGCCTGCTGCTGTAGTACCCGTCGACCGGGAGCGGCTCCGCCGTGCGGATCGCGACCCGGCCGATCTCGTTGAGCCCCAACGAGGCCGGACTGTCCACACTGGCCAGTCGTTGTTCGTCGAAGCGCGCGCGCAGCTCCGTGACGATGGCCTGCACGGTGCGGGCGCCGTGCTTGACCAGCACACGCGCGCCGGGGGCGAGCGGCTTCTCCGACAGCCAGCACAGGGTGGCGTCGAACTCGTCGGTGACCTGCGGGGGAGTGCCCGCGGCGGCGATCAGGTCGCCGCGCGAGA
Source organism: Umezawaea sp. NPDC059074 (assembly GCF_042738955.1). Lineage (NCBI taxonomy): Bacteria > Bacillati > Actinomycetota > Actinomycetes > Pseudonocardiales > Pseudonocardiaceae > Umezawaea > Umezawaea sp. NPDC059074. Next base: position 51,494 of record NZ_JBHYHC010000032.1, on the reverse strand, counting down.
TGTCCAGGTCGTCGGCGAGCAGCAGCGTCACGGACTGGCCCGCCGCCGCCTCGTCGAGCGGCCCGTCGTAGGTGTCGATCTTCTCCACGGTGCTGCGCAGCCCGGCGGGCAGGACGACGACCTCGTCGCCCACCTTGACCGTGCCGGACGCCACCAGGCCCGCGTAGCCCCGGTAGTCCAGGTGTTCCGGCGTGCGCGGCCGGATCACGTACTGGACGGGGAAGCGGAACACGGCGTCGTGCGGGTCGGCCTCGACCGGGACGGATTCCAGGTGCTCCAACAACGTCGGGCCGGAGTACCAGGGGGTGTTCGTGGAGTGTTCCACCACGTTGTCGCCCGCGAGGGCCGACACCGGGATGTGCACCACCGCGTCCGGGCTGTAGCCCAGCGCTGTCGCGTGCGCGGTGAACTCCTTGGAGATGCGGGCGAACGTGGTCTCGTCGAAGTCGACGAGGTCGATCTTGTTGACCGCCAGCACGAGCTGCGGCACGCCCAGCAGCGCCAGCACGGCCGCGTGCCGCCGGGTCTGCTCGATGACGCCCTTGCGCGCGTCGACCAGCAGGATCGCCAGCTGCGCGGTGGACGCGCCGGTCACCGTGTTGCGGGTGTACTGCACGTGGCCGGGGGTGTCCGCGAGCACGAACGAGCGCTTGTCGGTGGCGAAGTACCGGTACGCCACGTCGATCGTGATGCCCTGCTCGCGCTCCGAGCGCAGGCCGTCCACCAGCAGCGAGAGGTCCGGGGTGGTCAGGCCGCGGTCGGCGCTCGCGCGGTGCACGGCGTCGAGCGTGTCGGCCAGCACCGACTTGGTGTCGTACAGCAGCCGTCCGACCAGCGTGGACTTGCCGTCGTCCACGCTGCCCGCCGTCGCCAGCCTCAACAGGTCGCTCATTTAGAAGTAGCCCTCCCGCTTGCGGTCTTCCATGGCTGCTTCGGACAAGCGGTCGTCGGCCCGCGTGGCGCCGCGCTCGGTCAGCCGCGACGCGGCCACCTCGGCGATGACCTCGCGGATGTCGGACGCCTCGGACTCCACCGCGCCGGTGCACGAGCCGTCGCCGACCGTGCGGTAGCGGATCGTCTTGTGCAGCACGGTTTCCTCGGGCCGGGGGCCGCCCCACGGGCCCTCGGTCAGCCACATGCCGTCGCGCAGGTACACGTCGCGCTGGTGCGAGTAGTAGATCGACGGCAGCTCGATGCCCTCGCGCTCGATGTAGTTCCACACGTCGAGCTCGGTCCAGTTGGACAGCGGGAACACCCGCACGTGCTCGCCCGCGCGGTGCCGCCCGTTGTAGAGGTTCCACAGCTCGGGGCGCTGGCGGCGCGGCTCCCACTGGCCGAAGCTGTTGCGCAGGCTGAAGATGCGCTCCTTCGCCCGTGCCCGCTCCTCGTCGCGCCGACCGCCGCCGAACACGGCGTCGTACTTGTGCGAGGTGATCGAGTCGAGCAGCGGCACGGTCTGCAACGGGTTGCGCGTGCCGTCGGGCCGTTCTTCCAGCCTGCCGTCGTCGATCCAGTCCTGGACCTTGGCCACTTCGAGCCGCAGCCCGTGCTGGGCAACGACCTTGTCCCGGAACTCGATGACCTCGTCGAAGTTGTGCCCGGTGTCGACGTGCAGCAGCGGGAACGGCACCGGCGCGGGCCAGAACGCCTTGATCGCCAGGTGCACGAGCAGCGTGGAGTCCTTGCCGCCGGAGAACAGGATCACCGGCCGGTCGAACTCGCCCGCGACCTCGCGGAAGATGTGGATCGCCTCGGACTCGAGGCGGTCCAACGTGGTCTGTTGCGTAGGCGCTGTCATCCGTGGAGCCCGCATTCCGTCTTGGCCATGCCCGCCCAGCGACCGGACCGGGCGTCCTGGCCCGGCAGCGGCTTCGCGGTGCACGGCGCGCAGCCGATGGAGGGATAACCCGCCTGCACCAACGGGTTCTCCAGGATCCCGTGCTCGGCGATGTAGGAGTTGAACTCGTCGTCGGTCCACGGCGCGATGGGGTTGACCTTCACCAGCCCGTTGCGCTCGTCCCACTGCACGATCGGCGTGGTGGCCCGCGTCGGCGCGTCGACCCGGCGCACGCCGGTGACCCACGCGTCGTACCGGGCCAGCGTCCGCTGGAGCGGCACGACCTTGCGCAGCGCGCAGCACCGGCCGGGGTCGGTCTTGTTCAGCAGGCCGAACTCGGCCTCCTGGTCGGCGACGGACTGCTCGGCGGCGGCGTTGACGATGCGCACGTCCGGGTAGACCAGGTCCACCGCGTCACGGGTGCCGATGGTCTCGGCGAAGTGGTAGCCGGTCTCCAGGAACAGGACGTCGACGTCCGGCTTCGCCTTCACGGCGAGGTCGATCAGCACGGCGTCCTGCATGTTGGACGCGACGATCCAGCTCTCGCCGAACGTCCGCGCGGTCCACTCCAGCGCCTCCGCGGCGGTGGCGTCGGCCAGTTCGACCGACGCGGCCTCCGCGATCACCCTCAACTCCTCGGTACGGGTAGTCGTGGTCATCGCTTCACCTCCTGTGGCAAGTGCAGTCCAACGAACTTGACCGTGAAAACACGGCGGCACCCGGTGCAGAGCCAGGCCGCGTGGGGCTCCTCCTCCGGGCGAAGGTCCTCGTCCCCGCAATAGGGGCAGTAGAAGGGCGTCGCACGCTCGGTCGCGCTCACTTGAGATCACCCTCGTCCGCGCGCAGGACCCACTGGGCGAACCGCTCGCCGTCGACCCGCTGAGCCACGAAGTTGCGCACGACCCGCTCGACGTAGTCGGACAGCTCGGCGGCGGTCACCTTGTGCCCGCGCACCTTGCGGCCGAAGCCCGCGTCCAGCCCGAGCCCGCCGCCGAGGTGCACCTGGAAGCCCTCGACCTGGTAGCCGTCGGCGTCCGTGACGATCTGGCCCTTGAGCCCGATGTCCGCGGTCTGGATGCGGGCGCACGAGTTGGGGCAGCCGTTGATGTGGATGCTGACCGGGGCGTCGATCTCGCCAACGATGTCGGCCAGCTTCTTCTCCAGCGTGCTGACCAGGTCCACCGCGCGGGCCTTGGTCTCGACGATCGCGAGCTTGCAGAACTCGATGCCGGTGCACGCCATCACGCCGCGCCGCCACGGCGACGGTTCGGTCTGGAGCCCCAGCTTCGCCAGGTCGCCTTGCAGCGCGGGCACGTCCGCCTCGGCCACGTCCAGCACCACGAGCTTCTGCTGCGGCGTCAGGCGCACCCGGCCGGAGCCCGCGCGTTCGACGGCCTTGGAGACCTCGACGAGCGTCGACCCGGACACCCGGCCCGCGATCGGCGCCGCGCCGACGTAGAACAGGCCGTCCTTCTGCTGGTGCACGCCGATGTGGTCACGCGGCTGCGCGGGCACCTCCGGCGCGGGGCCGTCGATCAGCGTCCGCTTGAGGTACTCGGTCTCGAGGACCTCCCGGAACTTCTCCGGCCCCCAGTCCGCCACCAGGAACTTGATCCGCGCCCGGTGCCGCAGCCGCCGGTAGCCGTAGTCGCGGAACACGCTGATCACGCCCGCCCACACGTCCGGCACCTCGTCGCGCGGCACCCACGCCCCGAGCCGCTTGCCGATCATCGGGTTGGTGGACAGGCCGCCGCCGACCCACAGGTCGAAACCGGGGCCGTGCTCCGGGTGGTCCACGCCGACGAACGCGATGTCGTGGATCTCGTGCGCCACGTCCGGCAGCCCGGAGATGGCGGTCTTGAACTTGCGCGGCAGGTTCGAGAAGGCCGGGTCGCCGATGTAGCGCTCCAGGATCACGTCGATCGCCGAGCTGCCGTCGATCACCTCGTCCACGGCGATGCCCGCGACCGGCGAACCGAGGACCACGCGGGGGCTGTCCCCGCAGGCCTCCATCGTGGTCAGGCCCACGCCCTCCAGCTTCCGCCAGATCGCGGGGACGTCCTCGATGCGGATCCAGTGGTACTGGATGTTCTGCCGGTCGGTGATGTCGGCCGTGTCGCGCGCGTAGGTCTGCGACACCTCGCCCAGCACGCGCAGCTGCTCGGTGGTCAGCCGACCGCCGTCGGAGCGCACCCGGAGCATGAAGAACTCGTCGTCCAGCTCCTCCGGCTCCAACGTGGCCGTCCGGCCGCCGTCGATACCGGGCTTGCGCTGGGTGTAGAGCCCGTACCAGCGGAAACGGCCGCGCAGGTCGGCCGGGTCGATGGAGGCGAAACCGCCGTGGGCGTAGATGTTCTCGATCCGCGCGCGGACGTTGAGCGGGTTGTCGTCCTTCTTGCTGCGCTCGTTGGGGTTGAGCGGTTCGCGGTAGCCGAGCGCCCACTGCCCCTCACCGCGGCGTTGCTTCGTGCCGCGCTGAGACGTCGTAGTCGGGGGGACCATCGTCGTCCTCCGGGGTTTCGGGGCGCTGGGCGCGCGCGGCCGAGTCCCGGTGGAGCGTGGTGGGAGGTCTCGTCAGCGCACCCGGCGCCGGCGGGAACAGATCAATAGCAGGCGCTGGCTATGCCGAAGGACGGCACAACGCGCTGGAGACACGACGGAAGTCGACGTGGCGGCGTACCACCAGGCGGACTCCGGTCGAGGTCATGGCTTGAGAGTGCCACCTGTCCACCCCGTGGTCCACAGCCAACCGAATGCTGGGACGGCGTTCGGACGTGTGTTAAGTGGGAGACTGGACCCCATGCCCTCCGCCCTTCCCGCTGGTGATCCCGCACCCGCCGACGGCTCGCTCCCGCCGTCGGCGTTGGCCGGGCTCGGCAGCCGCCCGTTCGGCGTCTACGTCCACGTCCCGTTCTGCGCCACCCGCTGCGGCTACTGCGACTTCAACACCTACACCGCCGGTGAGCTGGGCACCTCCGCCTCGCCGCAGTCGTGGCTGGAGGGCCTGCGGCGCGAGTTGGACCTGGCCGCGGCGGTGCTCGGGACGCCTCCGCGCGCCGACACGGTCTTCGTCGGCGGCGGCACGCCGTCGCTGCTGGGCGCGGACGGGCTGGCCGACGTGCTGGCGGCCGTGCGGTCGTCGTTCGGCCTCGCCCCCGGCGCGGAGGTGACCACCGAGTCCAACCCCGAGTCCACGTCGGCGGAGTTCTTCGCGGGCATCCGTGACGCGGGTTACACCAGGGTGTCGCTGGGCATGCAGTCCGCCGCCCGCCACGTGCTCCAGGTCCTCGACCGCAAGCACACGCCGGGCAGGCCGGTCGACGCCGCCCGCGAGGCCCGCGCCGCCGGGTTCGAGCACGTGAACCTCGACCTCATCTACGGCACGCCCGGCGAGACGACCGACGACCTCAAGTCCTCGCTCGACGCCGTGTACTCGGCGGGCGTCGACCACGTGTCCGCGTACGCGCTGATCGTCGAGGAGGGCACGGCGCTGTCCCGCAAGATCAGCCGTGGCGTCCTGCCGATGCCCGACGACGACGTGCTCGCCGACAAGTACGAGCAGATCGACGCGGCCATGACCGCGCAGGGGATGCCCTGGTACGAGGTGTCCAACTGGGCGACCGACGCCTCGGCTCAGTGCGCGCACAACCTCCTCTACTGGCGCGGCCACGACTGGTGGGGCGCGGGGCCCGGCGCGCACAGCCACGTCGGCGGCCTGCGCTGGTGGAACGTCAAGCACCCCGCCCGCTACGCCGAGGTGCTGGCCAAGGGCGAGTCCCCGGCCGCCGGTCGTGAACTGCTGACCGCCGACGACCGCCGCGTCGAACGCGTCCTGCTGGAGCTGCGCCTGCGCGACGGCCTGCCGCTCGACGTGCTCGACCCCGACGGGCAGGCCGAGGCGAAGCTCGCTGCGGACGACGGGCTGCTGGAGCCGGACGCGCTGGCCGAAGGCCGCTGCGTGCTGACCGATCGGGGGCGGCTGCTCGCCGACGCCGTCGTGCACCGGCTCACATGAGGCCGTATCGGTGCACAGCCACGCGTCAACGCTCCGTAAACTTGACCCCAGCGCACTCAACATCTGGAGGTGACGCGCCGTGAACGCCGATGAACGCCGGTTCGAGGTGCTGCGCGCGATCGTCGCCGACTACGTCTCCAACCAGGAGCCCGTGGGCTCCAAGGCACTGGTGGAGCGGCACAACCTCGGGGTCTCCAGCGCGACCGTGCGCAACGACATGGCGTCGCTGGAGGAGGACGGCTACATCACCCAGCCGCACACCAGCGCGGGCCGCGTCCCCACGGACAAGGGCTACCGGCTGTTCGTGGACCGGCTGGCCGAGATCAAGCCGCTGTCCACGGCCGAGCGCAAGGCCATCTACAGCTTCCTCGAAGGCGCGCTGGACCTGGACGACGTGCTGCGCCGCAGCGTCCGGCTGCTCGCCCAGCTCACCCGGCAGGTCGCCGTCGTCCAGTACCCCGTGCTCAGCGGGGCCACCGTGCGGCACCTCGAAGTCCTCCGCATCACGCCCGCGCGGCTGATGCTGGTGCTGATCACCGACACCGGCCGCGTCGACCAGCGGTCCGTGGACCTCGGCGACGTGATCACCGAGGACAACGTGGCCCGGCTGCGGTCGATGCTGAACGCCGCCATGGCGGGCAGGCGGCTCGCCGAGGCGTCCGCGAAGGTCGCCGAGCTGCCCGACCAGTCGCCGACGGACCTGCGCGCCGTGATGATCCGGATCAGCACCGTGCTCATCGAGTCGCTCGTCGACCACCCCGAGGAACGCCTGGTGCTGGGCGGCACCGCGAACCTCACCCGCAACGTGGCAGACTTCCCCGGCTCGCTCCGGCAGGTGCTGGAAGCGTTGGAGGAGCAGGTCGTGGTGCTCAAGCTGCTCGCCGCCGCGCGCGATCCGGGGACGATCCTGGTGCGCATCGGCGAGGAGAACGAAGCCGCCGAGATGCGCAGCACCTCGGTGGTGTCCATCGGCTACGGCAGCCATGACAACCTGCTCGGCGGCATGGGTGTCGTGGGGCCGACCCGGATGGACTACCCGGGGACCATGGCGGCCGTTCGCGCGGTCGCCAACTACGTCGGGGAGATCCTGACGGCGCGCTGAGGGGCGGAACAGCCCTGGCACGTTCGACGTTTCGGTACGCGAGCACGGAACAGACGCAAGCGGGAGCGGATCGCGCCCGCAGGAGGACAACACGGTGGCGAGGGATTACTACGGCACGCTCGGGGTCGGGAAGAACGCGACCCCGGAGGAGATCAAGCGCGCCTACCGCAAGCTCGCGAGGCAACTGCACCCGGACGTGAACCCGGACGCGGAAGCGCAGTTCAAGGAGGTGACCGCCGCCTACGAGGTCCTGTCGGACCCGAAGAAGCGCCAGGTCGTCGACCTGGGCGGCGACCCGCTGGAGTCGGGCGGCCGCGGCGGTGGCGGCGGGGGCATGGGCGGCGACCCGTTCTCCGGGTTCGGCCTCGGCGACATCATGGACGCGTTCTTCGGCGCGAACAGCGGCGCGGGCGGCGGGCGCGGACCGCGCAGCCGCGTGCAGCCCGGCTCGGACGCGCTGATCCGGCTCGACATGACGTTGGAGGAGTGCGCGGCGGGCACGAGCCGCGAGCTGACCGTCGACACGGCCGTGCTCTGCGACCGCTGCCATGGCGGCGGCTGCGCCGAGGGCACCTCGCCCATCACCTGCGACACCTGCGGTGGCCGCGGCGAGGTCCAGTCCGTGCAGCGCTCGTTCCTCGGTCAGGTCGTGACGGCCCGCCCGTGCCCGGTGTGCCGCGGCTTCGGCGAGGTCATCCCGGACCCGTGCGGCCAGTGCGGCGGCGACGGCCGGGTGCGGTCGCGCCGGACCATCACCGTGCAGATCCCGCCCGGTGTCGCCGAGGGCATGCGCGTGCGCCTCGCGGGTCAGGGCGAGGTCGGCTCCGGCGGCGGCCCCGCCGGTGACCTGTACGTGGAGATCGAGGAGCAGCAGCACGACGTGTTCGAGCGCGACGGCGCCGAACTGCACTGCGTGGTGCGGATCCCGATGACCGCCGCGGCGCTCGGCGCCGTGCTGCCGCTGGCGACGCTGGACGGCGAGGAGGAGCTGGACATCGAGCCCGGCACCCAGCCGAACACGGAACTGCTGCTGACCGGCCGGGGCATGCCCCGACTGCGGTCCAACGGCCGCGTGGACGGGCGGGGCGACCTGCACGTGCACCTGGAGGTCGTCGTCCCGACCAAGCTCGACGCCCGGCAGACCGAACTGCTGCGCGAACTGGCCACCGAACGGGGCGAGGAAGAGCCCACGCTGGCGCACAACGGCAAGAGCGGCGGCGGCCTGTTCTCCCGCCTGCGCTCCGGCCGCGGCAACCGGTGACGCTGCCCGTCTTCCTGGTCGACCGGCTCCCCGCCGGTGACAGCGGGCTGCTCGACGGCCCGGAGGGCAGGCACGCCGCCACCGTGCGGCGGCTGCGCGCGGGGGAGGAGCTGGTGCTCTCCGACGGCTCCGGCGACCAGGTACGGTGCGTGATCGACGAGGTGCTCGACAAGGACGCGCTGCGGCTCACCGTGGTCGAGCGCTGGACCGTGCCGGACCCGTCGCCGCGCGTCGTGCTGGCGCAGGCGCTCGTCAAGGGCGACCGGGGCGAGCTGGCCGTGGAACTCGCCACCGAGGCGGGCGTCGACGGCGTGGTGCCGTGGCGCGCCGCCCGGTGCGTGACCAAGTGGGAAGAGGGCCCGCGCGGCGCGAAGGCCCTCGCCCGCTGGCGCAGCACCGCCCGCGAGGCGGCCAAGCAGGCCCGCCGCGCGCGGGTGCCGTCGGTCGACGAGCCGGTGAGCACGTCCGGGCTGGTTCGACTGGTGTCCTCGTCGGCGTTGACGTTGGTGCTGCACGAGTCGGCGTCCGTACCACTGAACGCGGTCCCATTGCCGACCGATGGAGACGTGCTGCTGGTCGTGGGCCCGGAGGGCGGGATCACCGACCAGGAGTTGGTCACCCTGACGGAGGCGGGCGCTCACGTAGTGCGACTGGGACCGACCGTTTTGCGGGCTTCTACCGCCGCAGCGGTCGCTTTGGGTGCTCTGGGTGTATTGAGCAGTCGCTGGGAGTGAAGATTCCTGGCCTTTTTGCTTACTCCTAGCGAACTTGTGCGCAAACGAGTTACCCTAATCACCTGAGGGGGCGAACGACTTTGGCCTCTTCAGACCATAACTCGCCGGACACCTCCCCCCTCGGTCCGGCGCCGCCGCGCCGCAGCGGGACGACCCCCAGGTCCCCCTGCGGCGCGGCACCTTTTTGGGGCAGGATCGCCCCCATGCAGCGCGTCTCCTACGGCGATCACCCCAGTCAGTTCGCCGAACTCACCGTCCCGTCCGACGCCACTGACGTTCCCGTGGTGGTCGTGATCCACGGTGGCTTCTGGATGCAGCAGTACGACCTCGACCTTGGTCGTCCGCTGGCCGACGACTTGGTCGCCCACGGTGTCGCCGCGTACAACATCGAGTACCGCAGGCTCGGTGGTGGCGGCGGCTGGCCGACCACCGGGGACGACGTGCTGGCCGCGATCGACGCGCTGGACGACCCTCGGCTCGACCTCACCCGCGTGGTCACCCTGGGTCACTCCGCGGGCGGTCACCTGGCCGTGTGGGCCGCCGCTCGGCACGAGCGCGTCACCGGAGCCGTGTCTCAGGCGGGCGTGCTGGACCTGGCCGCGCACCCGCGGTCGGCGTTCCTGCTCGGCCCGGACCCCGACTACGCCGACGCGTCGCCGATCGCGATGCTCCCCATCGGTGTCCCGGTCGTCTGCGTGCACGGTGAGGCCGACGTGGATGTGCCGGTCAGCCAGTCCGAGGCGTTCAGCGCCGCGTCCGGGTGCGAGTTCGTCCGCTTGGCCGGGGTCGGGCACATGGATCTCGTGGACGTGCGCACCGAAGCGTGGAAAGCCTGCCGGGAGGCCGCGCTCCGGCTCGCGGGTCGGTAACCTCGCCCGCATGTCGGACGACTGCCTGTTCTGCCGCATCGTCGCCGGGGAGATCCCCGCGACCGTCGTGCACGAGACCAAGACCATCCTCGCGTTCCGCGACATCGCGCCCCAGGCGCCGACGCACGTGGTGCTCGTGCCGAAGCTGCACGAGCCGAACGCGCTCGCCCTCGCCGAACGCGCGCCCGGCGAGCTGACCGACCTGTTCGTGGCCGCGGGCGACGTCGCCGAGGCCGAGGGCATCGCCGACAGCGGCTACCGCCTGCTGTTCAACACCGGCGCGGACGCGGGCCAGACCGTGTTCCACGCCCACCTGCACCTGCTCGGCGGCAAACCCCTCGGCCACCTCGCCTAGTCGGCGCGGAAGACCACGCCGACCCGCGCGGTCTCGTCCACCGAGAGCGCGAACACGTCGGGCCGCGCGTAGTGGCCCGACACGTCCAGGTCGCACCGGGCGGCCACCAGGTCGTCCGGGTCGATCGTCGCGGTCAGCAAGCCCGCCGCACCGCGCAGCGGGCCCGCCAGCACGTCCCCGAGCGGTCCGACGATCACGCTGCCCCCGAGGAACGGGTCGGCGTGCTCGGACGGCGACTCGAACTGGCAGGCGCTCAACACGAAGCACCGGCCCTCGCCCGCGATGTGCCGCATCGACGCCAGCCACGCCTCGCGGTCGTCCACGGTCGGCGCGCACCAGAGCTCGACGCCCTTCGCGTACATGGCCGCGCGCAGCAGCGGCATCATGTTCTCCCAGCAGATCACCGCGCCCGCCAAGCCCGCGGCGGTCGGCACGACGGGCAGGGTCGACCCGTCGCCGCGACCCCACACCAGCCGTTCCCGAGCCGTCGGCACCAGCTTGCGATGGGTGCCGACCAGGCCCGCCGAGGGGTCGAGGAACAGTGCGGTGCAGTACAGCGTCGACCCGGCCCGCTCGACCACGCCCACGACAAGGCTCGCCCCGGTCCGCGCGGACAGCCCGGCCAGGACGTCGACCTCGGGGCCGGGCACCGCGACGGCGGCGGCCGCGTAGCGCGGGAACCCCGCCCCGGTGACCCCGCCGCGCGGGTAGCCGCCGAGGATCGCCTCGGGCAGCACCACGAGCGCCGCCCCCGACTCGGCGATCTCCCGTTCGTGGCCCAGGATCCGCTCCAGGGTCGCCGCCGTGCCCTCCGGCGAGGTCCCGGTCTGGAGCACCCCCACCACGACCACCGGCTAGCCCAAGGCCTGCATCAGCGGCACGTGCAGGCGGGCGCGGTCGCCGGGGACGTCGGTCGCGCCGTGCACCATCAGGTCGACCGACGAGCGCTCCACCAGCCCCTTCCGCTCCAGCCACGACCCCAGTTCGTCCTGGTAGGTGTCGACCCGCAGGTCGCCGTCGACCCCGACGGCCAGGTCGCCGATCAGCGTCTTCGCGTCGTCGACGGTGTCGGCCACGACCGGCCCGACCACGAGGGTGTCGACGCTGCGCCACGTCGCCGCGAAGCCGCCCACGGCGTCGAGCCGCACCTGGTCGGTGAACCGGAAGTAGTCCTTCCACAGCTGCTCGCGCTCGACCCCGAACACCTCGGCGTCCTCGCGCACCACGGCGGCCAGGTCGGCGCGCACGGCGGCACGGGTCCTCCCGGACAGCTCACCGGCCGGGAACGTCCCGTAGTACGAGGTCAACCGCGCCACGCTGCGGAAACCCAGCTTCTCGTAGAGCGGCCTGCCCAACGCCGTGGCGTGCAGCGACACGACCGGGCACCCGGCGTTCGCCAGCGCGTGCCCCACCAGCCGCCGCCCCAGGCCCCGCCCGCCGTGGCTCGACGCGACCAGGACCATGCTGATCACGGCGTGCTCGGCGCCGTAGCGGGTGACGATCGTCGTGCCGACCAGCGCGCCCGACTCGTCGAAGAGGCCGTAGCCGCTGCCCAGGTCGAGCAGCAGCCCCCACTTGCGCTCCTCGGCGGGCCAGTCGCGGTCCGCGGCCAGTTTCAGGCAGGCGGCCAGGTCGTCGTACACGAGTGCGCGCAGTGCGGGATCGGTGGTCACGGTGATCCAGTACACACCGTCTGTCCAGCGGGTTGTTTACTTCGGTGCGTTTTGTCGGTACTCGCGACTACCATCGGTGTCGTCAACGAGGACCTACCAGGTTTGGCGCGAAAGCGCAGGAAGCAGGCCCGAGGCTACGTGGTCGGTACCGCAGCGGGTGGAGCCGCCCGATTCCCGGAGGAGCGCCCGGTGAGCATCGCCGCGAGCGCCGCCAACGGAACCAGGAAGTCGTCGTCGGCCGGCCAGGCCCCGACCTACGCCCAATCGAAGATCGCCGTGCCGGACGACGCGCTGCTCGTGCTGCTCGGGTCGCGCGACGAGAACCTGCTCCTCGCCGAGGACCTGCTGGACGCGGACGTGCACGTGCGGGGCAACGAGATCACGTTGTCCGGCGAGCCCGCCGAGGTGGGGTTCGCGGAGCGCGTGTTCTCCGAGCTGATCCAGCTCGCGAGCCGCGGCACGCAGGTCGGCCCGGACACGGTCCGCCGCACGGTCGTGATGCTGTCGGCGAACACGACCGAGTCGCCCGCCGAGGTCTTCAGCCTCGACATCGTGTCCCGCAAGGGCCGCACGATCCGGCCGAAGACGCTGAACCAGAAGCACTACGTCGACGCCATCGACGCCAACACGATCGTGTTCGGCATCGGGCCCGCGGGCACCGGCAAGACGTACCTGGCGGTGGCGAAGGCCGTGCAGGCGTTGCAGGCGAAGCAGGTCAGCCGCATCATCCTCACCCGACCGGCGGTCGAGGCGGGGGAGCGGCTGGGCTTCCTGCCGGGCACCCTGAACGACAAGATCGACCCGTACCTGCGGCCGCTGTACGACGCGCTGCACGACATGGTCGACCCCGAGTCGATCCCGCGGCTGATGCAGGCGGGCACGATCGAGGTCGCGCCGCTGGCGTACATGCGCGGTCGAACGCTGAACGACGCCTTCATCATCCTGGACGAGGCGCAGAACACCACGCCCGAGCAGATGAAGATGTTCCTGACCAGGCTCGGCTTCGGGTCCAAGATCGTCGTCACGGGTGACATCACCCAGGTCGACCTGCCCGGTGGGCAGCGCAGCGGTCTGCGGGTCGTGCGGGAGATCCTGGACGGGGTCGAGGACGTCAACTTCTCGCTCCTGGCCAGCAGCGACGTGGTCCGCCACCGGTTGGTGGGCGACATCGTGGACGCTTACGAGAAGTGGCAGGTCGTCCAGGACAACGCCGACCAGCACGGGCGCCAGACCGGACCCGGTGCACGACGTGGTGAGCAGCGCCGGGGACGATAGGCCCGTGAGCATCGAGATTGCCAACGAGTCCGGGGTCCCGGTCGACGAGCCGTCGATCGTGTCGGCCGCCCGGTTCGCCCTCGACCGGATGGGCGTGAGCCCGCTGGCCGAGCTGTCCGTCCTGCTTGTCGAGCTGGACGTGATGGCGGACCTGCACGAACGCTGGATGGACCTGCCCGGTCCGACGGACGTGATGGCGTTCCCCATGGACGAACTGGACTCGGCCCGGCGCCCCGACGCGGCCGGGCTGGGTCCGGCGTTGCTGGGCGACATCGTGCTGTGCCCGGCGTTCGCCAAGGACCAGGCGAAGAAGGCGGGCCACGGCCTGCTCGACGAGCTGCACCTGCTGACCGTGCACGGCGTGCTGCACCTCCTCGGGTACGACCACGCCGAGCCCGCCGAGGAGCGCGAGATGTTCACGCTCCAGAACCGCATCCTCGCGGACTTCCGGTCCGCGACCGCCGAGGCGGAGCGGCTCGCGGTGCAGCGCGCCTCGGACTCCAAGCTCCTCGGCGCCGTGGGCCTGGAGCACTCGGACCATCCCGAACCCTCCGACCCCAACGCGTAGAGGTCGAACCGGTGACCACGAGTTCCGCGAGCTTGATCTTCCTGGCCGTGGTGCTGGTGCTGGCGGCGGGCCTGTTCGCCGCGGCCGACGCGGCGCTGGGCACGGTGTCCCGCGCCCGCGTCGAGGGCCTGCAACGCCAGGGCCGCACCGGCGCCCGCCAGCTCCTCCAGGTGCTGGCGGACCGGCCGAGGCACGTGAACCTGCTGCTCCTGCTCCGGCTGGCGTGCGAGCTGTCGGCGACGGTGCTGGTCACGGTCGTGTGCCTGCGGCTGGTGTCGCCGCCGTGGCTGGCCGTCGTGACGGCGGGGCTGTCGATGCTTGTGGTGTCGTACGTGCTTGTCGGCGTCGGCCCGCGCACCATCGGCCGCCAGCACCCGTACGCCGTCGGCCTGGTCGCCGCCGCCCCGATCCGGGTGCTCGGCCGCGTGCTCGGGCCGTTGAGCAGGCTGCTGATCCTGGTCGGCAACGCGATCACCCCCGGCAAGGGCTTCCGCGAGGGCCCGTTCTCCTCCGAGGTCGAGCTGCGCGAGCTGGTCGACATGGCCCAGGAGCGCGGGGTCGTGGACGAGGGCGAGCGCGAGATGATCCACTCGGTGTTCGAGCTGGGCGACACGATCGCCCGCGAGGTCATGGTGCCGCGCACCGAGATCGTGTGGATCGAGCAGGCCAAGTCGCTGCGGCAGGCGCTCGCGCTGTCGTTGCGCACCGGGTACACGAGGGTGCCGGTGATCGGCGAGAGCGTCGACGACATCGTCGGCGTGGTGAACCTCAAGGACCTCGTGCGGGTGACGTTCGCGGACGAGGTCAACGGCACGACCGTCGGCGAGATGATGAAGCAGGCCACCTTCATCCCCGACTCGAAGCCGCTCGCCGACCTGCTGCGCGAGATGCAGCTGTCCCGCACGCACCTGGTCATCGTGATCGACGAGTACGGCGGCACCGCGGGCCTGCTGACCATCGAGGACATCATCGAGGAGATCGTCGGCGAGATCACCGACGAGTCCGACACCGACGACCGCCCGCCGGTCGAGCACCTGGCCGACGGCGCGGTGCGGGTGAGCGCCCGCCTGCCGGTCGACGACCTGGACGCCCTGTTCGGCACGGAGCTCGACGAGCACGAGGTCGAGACCGTCGGCGGACTGCTGGCCCAACGCCTGGGCCGGGTCCCGCTGCCCGGCACCGAGGCCGAGATCGCGGGCCTGCGGATGCGCGCCGAGGGCGGCAAGGACGAACGCGGCCGCATGCGCATCACCACCGTCCTGGTACGCCCGGTCGCGCTCGCGGAACCGGCAGACGACAAGGAACGCGAGGACCACCGTGCCTGACCTGGACGCCGAGGACCAGAAGATCGTCACCCTCGCCCGCGCCGTGCGCGCCCGCACGGGTGCGGCGGAGGGCGCGGCCGTCCGCGACACCGACGGCCGCACCTACGCCGCCGCCACCGTGACCCTCCCGTCCCTGCGCCTCACGGCGTTGCAGGCGGCGGTCGCGGCCGCGGTCTCCAGCGGCGCGGAAGCCCTCGAAGCCGCGGCCGTGGTCACCGAGGCGGACGAGGTCGACGCCGACTCCCTGTCCGCCGTCCGCGACCTCACCACCGGCCCGGTCTTCCGCGCCGACACCTCCGGGACCGTGGTCGACACCGCCTGAGGGGCCGTCACCCCCGCCGGTGCAGCAGGTTCGCCAACTGCACGCGGCTGCGCACGTCGAGCTTCGCGAACACCGACCGGACGTGCGTCCCGACGGTGTTGACCGACACCCCGAGTTCGGCCGCCGCCGACCGGTTCGTGTGCCCGTTGCCGACGAGTTCGGCCACGGCCGACTCCGTCGCCGTCAACGACTCCCACCCGAACGTCGGCCGCGGCCCACGTCGACCGACGGCACCCAGCGCCCGGTCCAGCACCGAGGCGGGCAGCACCGCCCCAACGGCGTCGTAGAGCCGTCGTGCCTCGGTCAGCCGACGCACGGCCTCCTCCCGGTCCACCGCCAGCAACGCGGTCCCGAGGTCGCCGAGCGCGGCGGCCAGCAGCAACGGCCGCGGCCCCTCGCGCAGCACGTCGACCGCCTCTCCCACCAGCCGCACGTCCCCGTCGACCAAGCCACGCGTGTGCAACGCCAACCCGCCGAAGCTGGCCACGCCGGGGTTGCGCTCGGCCGCGGTCTCGGCGAGCGCGGCGGCCTCCGACGCGAACGCGTGATCACCCACCGCCAAGCCGACCTGCACGAACGGCCGGGTCCACAGCGGGAACCACGGCCAGTACTCGCGGCTCGTGCGGGCGACCGCGAGCAGGGGCCGGTAGTCGGCGGCGGCCTCCTCGGCCTTCCCCTCCAGCAGGGAGATCCACCCCCGCATCAGCCGCGTCGCCGTGGTGTGGATGGCGGGGCTCGGGCGGGAGTGGGCGGCCAGGCGCGACCGGGCCGTGGCGAAGTCGCCGCGGACCATGGCCGTGAAAGCCAGCACCGACCCCGCGTCCAGGGTGCTCACGTGCTCGCCGACCTCGTCCGCGAGCCGGACGAGGGTGTGCGCCTGCGCTTCCGCCTCGTCCAGGCGACCGAGGTTGACGTCCTGCCACATCCGGGCGTGGACCAGGTCGGGGCTGTCGCCCGCGTCGGCCAGCAGGACCGCGGCCTCGTCGTAGCGGTCGAGCATCTGGAGCGCCCGGACCTCCTCGGCCAGGTGCTCGTCGCCCGCCAGGGCGCGCAAAGCGTGGACGCGGGCGTGCGCCACCGCGTGGCGGCCCTCCTGCCTCGCCACGACCGACAGCGCGAGCAGCGCCAACCGTTCCGCCTCGCCGTCACCGACCCGGCGGGCCTCGGCCAAGGCCGCCGACGCCTCGCGCGCGGCGTCCGAGGACGTGCCCACCCGCACGAGCGCCAACGTGCCCGCCGCGGCGAGCCGGGCCCGTGAAGTCGGCGACAAGTCGCCGGGAACGCGCGTGCGCTCACCGATCTCGGCGAGCCGGTTCATCGACCACAGCGCCCGGCTCGCGAGCACCTGGAGCCGGGCGCGGGTGTCGGCGTCGGCGGCGTGCGGCAGGAGCCGGTCCACGACCTCGACGGCCTGCCGCCCGCGTTGGAGCCGCACCAGGAGTTCGGCACACTCCTCGCCCACCTCGGCCCACGACGTCGAATCCTCGGCGGTCAGCCCGAACGCCCGGAGCGCGAGGTCCGCGGCGACGTCCGGCACCGCGCTCACGGCCGCGGCCGCGCGGAGCACGGTGACGGCCTCGTGGTCGCCGACGACCGCCCCCACCTGGAAGTGCGGGGCCGCGGCGAGCGGGTCGTCGAGCAGGAGCCGTCCGCAGGTGCGGTGCAGCGCGAACCGGTCGTCCGCGCCCAGGTCGGCGTACACGGCCTCGCGCAGGAGGTCGTGCCGGAACGAGACGTGCCACCCGTCGCGGCGCAGCAGTCCTTCGGCGACGCCCTGCTCGGCCGCGTCGAGCACGACGGCCGCGGGCAGACCGCCGAGCAGGACCGCGGCCTGGTCGGCGGTGATCGCCCGACCCCACACGGCGCAGAGCCGCAGCAGCCGCACCAGGTCCGCGCCCAGCGACGGCATCCGCCGCCGGACCCCGAGGACGACCTCGGCGGGCAGGTCCCCGTCGGCGTCGTCCCAGGCGGCGTCGAGCACTCGCACGGCCCAGAACGGGCTGCCGCCCACGCGGCTCAGCAGGGCGGCGGTCCGGCGGTCCGGTGACGAGCCGAGGCGGTCGCGGGCCAGGTCCTCGATGCCCGCGGCGTCCAACGGGCCCAGGGCGATGCGCTGGTCCGCCCGGCCCTCGACCGAGCGGCCCGCGAGCAGCCAGACGACGGGGGAGCCGGTCAGCCGGTCGGTGAGGACCCGCAGCGCGAAGCGGGTGAACCCGTCGGCCCACTGGAGGTCGTCGACGCCGACCAGCACGGGCGCGTCGAGGGCGCGTTCCTCCAGCAGCACGGCGACGCGGTCCACCAGCCACAGCGGGCTGTCGCGCAGCGCGGCGAGGTCGGCGAACGACTTCTCGTCGAGCAGCGGGTGCGGGCCGGAGCGCAGGGCGACCAGCAGCGGCGCGCCCTCGGTGATCCGGTCGATCTCCTCGGCCTTGCCGGTGCCGACGAGGTACCCCGTCCGGCGGGCGTTCTCGGCCACAGCTTCGAAGAACGCGGTCTTCCCGATGCCCGGCTCACCGGTCACCGCGAGCACGGCCCCCCGCCCCGAGCGGGCGGTGCGGCGCAGCACGGCCAGCGCGGCGGACAGCTCGGCACCACGGCCCCTGAGCGTCTCCAGCGTCGTCCCCGTCCCTGCTCCCCGGTGGGGCCCGGATGCTACCCGGAGACCCCTCCTCACCTGTTCAGGTGAGGTCCGCCGACCCGCGTGAACCCGCGCCCGTCAGAAGACCACGGGTTCACGCGATCCGCCCGAGGTGCCCTCGGTGGTGTGCTGCCCGTACCGACCGAGAAACCACGGAGAACCGCCATGCCGATGATCGACGCCTACGCCGTCGCCGGAACCTTCCCCGACAAGCACAAGCTGGCCGTGGACCTCGCCTCCGCCGTCATGCGGATCGAGGAGGTCCCCGCCATCCCGATGTTCCGGCAGAACACCGCCGCGTTCGTGCACGACCTGCCCGCCGACTCGCTGTCCAACGTCGACGGCGACAGCGACTACGTGCGCGTGCAGGTGCTCACCAACGCGGGCGCGCTCGACCGCGACAAGCAGCTCGCCGTCGTCCGCGAGCTGACCGCGATCGTCGCGGACGCGGCGGGCGACCCGACCCTGCCCGACCGCACCTGGGTCCTGCTCACCGAGGCCCCCGAGGGCGGGTGGGGCCTCAAGGGCCACGCCAACACCAACGCCGAACTCGTCCTCGCGGCACGGGCCCAGATCGCCGAGCTGTCCGGGAAGTGAGAACCCGCCGACCGGGTTCGGGGGCGTTCACCCCCACCCGGTCGGCGCCGCTTTCGGCACCAGGGACAATGGACGGATGGATGGTTACCGCTCAGGGTTCGCGTGCTTCGTCGGCCGTCCGAACGCGGGGAAGTCGACGCTGACCAACGCGCTGGTCGGCACCAAGGTCGCGATCACGTCGAGCAAGCCGCAGACGACCCGCCACACCATCCGGGGCATCGTGCACCGCGAGGACGGCCAGCTGATCCTCATCGACACCCCCGGCCTGCACCGGCCGCGCACGCTGCTCGGCCAGCGCCTCAACGACCTGGTCCGCGAGACGTGGTCGGAGGTCGACGTGGTCGGCTTCTGCGTGCCCGCCGACCAGAAGGTCGGACCGGGCGACAAGTTCATCGCCGCCGAACTCGAGAAGATCGCCAAGAAGACGCCGGTGATCGGCATCATCACCAAGACCGACCTCGTGCCGCAGCAGCAGGTGGCCGAGCAGCTGCTGGCGTTGCAGAACATCATGGAGTTCGCCGACATCATCCCGGTGTCCGCGGTGGACGGCTACCAGGTGGACACGCTGGAGAAGCTGCTGCTCGACCGGCTGCCGGAGGGCTCGCCGCTGTACCCGGACGGCGACCTGACCGACGAGCCGGAGGCGACGCTGATCGCGGAGCTGATCCGCGAGGCCGCGCTGGAGGGCGTGCACGACGAGCTGCCGCACTCCATCGCCGTGCTGGTCGAGGAGATGGCGCCGCGCGAGGGCCGCGACGACCTGATCGACGTGCACGCGAACCTGTACGTCGAGCGCACCAGCCAGAAGGCGATCATCCTCGGCCACCGCGGCGAGCGCCTGAAGCAGGTCGGCATCACCTCCCGCAAGCAGATCGAGGCGCTGCTGGGCAGCAAGGTGTTCCTGGACCTGCACATCAAGATCGCCAAGGACTGGCAGCGCGACCCGAAGCAGCTGCGCCGACTGGGGTTCTAGATGGCGAACCTGTACCGCGACACCGGGATCGTCCTGCGCGTGCAGAAGCTGGGCGAGGCGGACCGGATCATCACTCTGCTGACCCAGAAGCACGGCAAGGTGCGGGCGGTGGCGAAGGGCGTGCGCCGCACGTCGTCGCGGTTCGGGGCCAGGCTGGAGCCGTTCGGGCACGTGGACGTGCAGTTCTACCCCGGCCGGTCGCTCGACGTCGTGACGCAGGTGGAGACGCTGGACGCGTTCCACGTGAGCCTGGTCGGCGACTACTCCCGCTACACGGCGGCGTGCGCGGTGCTGGAGACGGCCGACCGGCTCACCGCCGAGGAGGGCGAACCGGCGCTGCGGCTGTACCTGCTGGTCACGGGCGCGCTGCGGGCGTTGGCGGCGGGGGAGCGGGACGGCTCGCTGGTGCTGGACGCGTTCCTGATGCGCGCGATGTCCATCGCGGGCTGGGCACCGGCCGTGGACGAGTGCGCCCGCTGCGGCGAACCCGGCCCGCACCGCGCGTTCAACGTGCAGGCGGGCGGCGTCGTGTGCGCGAACTGCCGCCCGGCGGGCTCGGCGACCCCGTCCGCGGACACCCTGCGACTGCTGATCGCACTGCTGCACGGCGAGTGGGACGTGGTGGACGCGCTACCGGTCGGCGCGCGCCGCGACGCGAGCGGCCTCGTCGCCGCTCACCTCCAGTGGCACATGGAGCGACAGCTCCGTTCGCTACCTCTGGTCGAGCGAACGGGACGTCCGGTCGAGGGCTAAAGTTCGGCCACCGCACAGTCTTCGAGAGGAACCCCAACACCATGCTGCGCCGAAGGCGGGCCGAACGCGAGACGCGTGTGCCACGACCCCCGGACCCGCACCCCTCCGGCGCCAAGCCGCCCGCGATCCCGGCGGAGTTCGTGCCGAAGCACGTCGCGATCGTCATGGACGGCAACGGGCGCTGGGCCAACCAGCGCGGTCTGTCCAGGGTGGAGGGGCACAAGCGGGGCGAGGCCGTCGTGGTCGAGGTCGCGCGCGGCGCGATCGAGCTGGGCGTCAAGTGGGTGTCGCTGTACGCGTTCTCGACCGAGAACTGGCGTCGCAGCCCCGAAGAGGTCAAGTTCCTGATGGGCTTCACCCGCGAGGTCATCCACAACCGGACCGACGAGCTGGACGAGCTGGGTGTCCGCGTCCGGTGGTCCGGCCGCAAGCCGAGGTTGTGGCGCAGCGTCATCTCCGAGCTGGAGGACGCCGAGGAGCGCACCAAGGACAACAAAGAGCTGAACCTGGCCATGTGCATCAACTACGGGGGGCGGGCCGAGATCGGCGACGCCGCCCGTGAGATCGCCCGCCTCGCCGCCGCCGGGAAGATCAACCCGGACAAGGTCGACGAGCGCACGCTCGCGAAGCACATGTACCAGCCCGAGATGCCGGACGTGGACCTGTTCATCCGCCCGTCGGGCGAGCAGCGCACGTCCAACTTCATGCTGTGGCAGTCGGCGTACGCGGAACTGGTGTTCCAGGACATCCTGTGGCCCGACTTCGACCGCCGCGACCTGTGGGCGGCGTGCGAGGTCTTCGCCCGCCGGGACCGCCGGTTCGGCGGAGCCGTGGACAAGCCAGACGAGGAGACCACCGCGTGACCGACGAAGACGCCGCCGCCATCACCGCCGCACTGCTGACCTCCGCCCGCGAGGCACTCGAACTGTTCCACGACGTGCACGTCGACGACGACGGCGCGTTGAGCTTCCTGCACGGCGAGGTGCCGTGCGCCATCCAGGCGATGCAGCTCGCCGAGGGGCTGACCGTCCTGAGCCTCACGTGCGTCGTCGCGTGGGACCTGCCGGAGGACCGCGACCTCGCCGTGTCCGCGGCGGAACGCGCCGGTCAGGGCCTCTTCGGCACGCTCGGCGTCGTGCACACCGATCGCGGCATGGACGTGACCCTGCGGTACGCGTTCCCGGCCGAGGGCATGAAGCCCGAACCACTCAGCACCCTGCTCATGCTCGTGGTCTCCACCGCATCCCAACTGCGCGGCGAACTCCTCGCCGACGAAAGGACCCCCTGATGGGTGGCGTGATCATCTACGAGCCCGACGAGGACTCCGCTGTGCTCGAGTTCCCCTGGGTGGTGACGTTCGAGCCGTCCGGCGGCGAGGAGTGGGACTCCTTCGTCTGCGGCCCGTACGAGCGCGCCCACGCGGTCGCCCTCGCCGAGGCCGTGGCGCTGGCCGAGGACGGCATGCTCGCCGTCGTCGAGCCGATGATGCCGGTGCTCAGCGCGGACGAGGTCCTCGCCACCATCGACGACCTCCGCGAGGCCGAGGAGGAGGTCGAGGAGATCGACAGCCCCCTGGTCGAGACCAAGGTCAACGGCACCCACGTCGACCTCGACCTCGGTGAGACGGACCTCGTCGAGGAGGAGATCGCGGACGACTTCGAGCCGCCGACGCCGGAAGAGGTCCGCGCGGGCATGGAGCGCACGTTCCGCCGCCTGCTCGCCGCGACCGACCCGAGCGCTTCCTGACCCTCCACGACTCCGAAGGGGCGCGTCCGAACTCCGGACGCGCCCCTTCGGCGCATCGTGGCGCTTTCACGCCACCAGGCACGAAGTTCGGGCTGTATGTGCCGTTCCCGGCGCCGGTTTCCGGATTTCGGAGAGAAAGCGACGTCAGGCGGGTGGGGGGATCGCCCGGTCGCCTGGCATCATCGCCGAAGTGACAATCACTTCCGAGATCAGGGACTCGCGGCCGTCCGGTCGCGGGCCCCTGCGCGGGAAGATCACCTCGCTGGAGGTGCTCTGCCTGCTGCTGGTCCTCGCGCTGGTCCTCCAGGACTGGCTGGTCGGCGTGCTGGACGTGCCGCAGCTGCGCACGGCGTCGACGGTGTTCGTGGCGGTCTGCGTGCAGGCGATGCCGTTCCTGGTGTTCGGCGTGCTGATCAGCGGGGCCATCGCGGCGTTCGTGCCCGCGAGCGCGTTGCGCCGCCTGCTGCCGAAGAAGACGGCGCTGGCGGTGCCCGTGGCGGGACTGGCGGGGGTCGCGCTGCCGGGCTGCGAGTGCGCGTCCGTGCCCGTCGCCCGCAGGCTGATGCAGCAGGGCGTGCCACCGGCCGTGGCGCTGTCGTTCCTGCTCGCCGCCCCGGCCGTGAACCCGATCGTGCTGGTCGCGACGGCCGTGGCGTTCCGCGACGCGCCGATGATGGTGCCCGCCCGGTTCGTCGGCTCGCTGCTCACGGCGATGGTCATGGGCTGGCTGTGGACCAAGTTCGGCAAGGCCGAGTGGATCGCCGAGCGGGCGCTGCGCAAGCTCGAGGAGAAGGAGGGCACGTCCCGCTGGACGGTGTTCACCGAGACCGCGCGCCACGACCTGGTCGAAGCGGGCGGCTTCCTGGTGCTCGGCGGTGTGTTCGCCGCCGCGTTCAACGTGCTGGTGCCGACCGCGTGGCTGGAGGCGCTCGGCGCGCAGATCGTGTTCGGCGTGATCGTGATGGCCCTGCTGGCCGTCATCCTGGCCCTGTGCAGCGAGGCCGACGCGTTCG
The DNA here is from genome assembly GCF_042738955.1 of Umezawaea sp. NPDC059074. Classification (NCBI taxonomy): domain Bacteria; kingdom Bacillati; phylum Actinomycetota; class Actinomycetes; order Pseudonocardiales; family Pseudonocardiaceae; genus Umezawaea; species Umezawaea sp. NPDC059074. Next base: position 28,438 of record NZ_JBHYHC010000032.1, on the reverse strand, counting down.
TGGCGGTGTCGATGAGCGCGTTGCCGCTGCTGCCCCGGCTGGTGTTCCTGGTCGTCGGCCCCGCGGTCGACGTGAAGCTGTTCGCCCTCCAGGCGGGCACGTTCGGCAAGTCGTTCGCCCTGCGCTTCGCGCCCGCCACGTTCGTCGTGGCCATCGCGAGCGCCCTGGTCGCTGGAGTGGTGTTCCTGTGAGGCGCGAGACGCAGAACATCCTGCTCATCCTGCTCGGTGGCGCGCTGCTCAAGCTGAGCTTCACCGACATGTACCTGAGGTACGTGAAGGCGGGCCTGCAACCGCTGCTCATCGCGGCGGGCGCGACCATGATCCTGTTGGCGGGCCTCGCGATCGTGCGGGACCTGCGGGCGGGCAAGGAGGTCCCCGAGGCGCACGGCGACCACGAGCACAAGTCGTCGCGCAGCCCGTGGATGCTGCTGCTGCCGGTGCTCGCGGTGTTCCTGATCAGCCCGCCCGCGCTCGGCGCGGACACGGTGAACCGCTCGGACCGCAACGCCGCCCAGGAGGCCAAGAGCGCCAACGGGTTCGCGGCGCTGCCGGAGGGCGCGGTCATCCCGTTGAGCCTCGGCGAGTTCGTCACGCGCACCGCGTGGGACGACTCGGGGTCGCTGGACAACCGGGCGGTGAAGCTGACCGGGTTCGTGGTGCGCAAGAACGACTTCACCTACGTCGCCCGGCTGGCGATCTCGTGCTGCGCGGCCGACGCGTCGCCGATCAAGGTGCGGCTGACCGGGTCCGGCTTCGACGCGATGCCGACCGACCAGTGGGTCGAGGTCACGGGCAAGGTCGTGCCGAAGTCCGCGACCAAGGAGACCGCCTACGTGCCGACGTTCACCGTCTCGGAGATCGCGCCCATCGCGACCCCCGTCGACACCTACGAGAGCTGAGTCAGCTCTTCCTGGTGCAGCCCGCGCACGTGCCGAAGATCTCGACGGTGTGGCTGACCTCGGAGAACCCGTTCTCGGCGGCGATCCGGTCGGCCCACTTCTCCACGGCGGGGCCCTCCACCTCGACGGTGCGCCCGCAGGTGCGGCACACCAGGTGGTGATGGTGGTGCGCGGAGCAGCGCCGGTAGATGGCCTCGCCGGTGTCGGTCCGCAGCACGTCGACCTCGCCCGCGTCCGCCAGCGACTGGAGGGTGCGGTAGACCGTGGTCAGCCCGATGCCCTCACCGCGCTTGCGCAGCTCCTCGTGCAGCTCCTGGGCGGAGCGGAACTCGTCGAGCTGGTCGAGCAGCTTGGACACCGCCGTGCGCTGCTTGGTCGAGCGCAGTCCGGGCACCGCGGTCGTCGGGCGCTCGCTTGTGGTCACAGGTCCTCCGTCCGGTCTGGTTCGTTGATACCAGCGACCACCGACCGGGCAGAAGTCCCCCCGCCTTCTTCGACGTGGATGACCGCGTCGACGACGATGTGCGCGAGGTGCTCGTCCACGAGCCGGTACACGACTTCCCGCCCGTGGCGCTCCCCGTGCACCACCCCGGCGGCCTTGAGCACCCGCAGGTGCTGGCTGATCAGCGGCTGCGCGACCCCGAGCGCCTCGACCAGCTCGTGCACGCACCGCTCGGCCTCCTGGAGCTGGAGCACGATCGCGATCCGCACCGGCGCGGCCAACGCCCGCAGCAGCTCACCGGCCTCGGCCAACGTCCGGGCCGACCGCGGCGGCGAGGGCCGGGGAACGTCCCGCTCGGGGGAGTGCGTGTGCTCACCGCGCACGGGGACCGTCGTCGCGTCCTGGGTCAAGCCACGCACCCTCTTCGGTCCTAGCTGGAATGGATTATCAGCACCAATCCTAGGCGCTATCCGGGCAGAACCGAGATCGTGACGCCCACGAGCAGCAGCAGGACGACGATCCGCAACACCCGCCCGGCGGGCGCGAGCACCTTCCAGGTAGCCGCCAACAAGATCGACACCCCCACCAGCAGCACGCAGAGGAAGAGCGCGCCCACCACCCCGCGAACCAGCACACCGGCCGCGAACAGGCCGATGACCAGCAAGAACGCCACGGTCCCCGGCACCTTGGCCAGTGGTCCGTCACCAGGGATCAGGGTGCGCTTGGAGTCGTTCGCCACCATGGCATCCTTGCACTGTGCTGCTCGTGTGCAGGTTCACCGTCCTCGAACCCGACGTCGCCGCTTTCACCGCGCGCACCAACAGGGCGCTGGAACTGCTGATCGCCCGCCCGGGCTGCCAGCGCGGCCTGCTCAGCCAGTCGCTCGACGAGCCGGAACGGTGGGTCCTGACGGTCGAGTTCGACTCGGTGGTCTCCTACCGCAGAGCACTGTCCCCGTTCGAGGTTCGGGAGCACGTGATCCCGCTGCTCTCCGAGGCCCTGGTGGACGAACCAGCGGCCTACGAACCGGTGTTGGTGGCGTCCGACGGCGCGGTGACCCGCCAGGTGAGCTTGCTGGCGCACGACGCGGGCACGGTCCGGCTGGGCGAGGCCTCCGGCCCGTCGACCACACCGCGCTGAACCCCTACCGAGGCCACTCCACAACGGGCCGATCCGCGACCAGGGCCTTCAACCGCTCCACCCGCGCCACATCGCCCTCCACCATCCCCAGAGCCACTTCGGCCTGCTCAGCGGCCTCGGCCCGCATCCCCGCGGCCGAGTAGTCCTCGGCCAACTCCTCGTGGAACCACCCGTCGGCCACCCCGGCTTCTCGAGCCCACCCGACCGCCACCTTCATCAACTCGACGGCCTCACCGGCCCGCCCCAGCATCCGCAACGTCTTGGCCACCGCGTACCGGGCGACCTCCACCTCGTGCGGGTTCCCCACGCTCTGCTCCCGAGCCACCAGCGCCTGCTGGAACACCCCGAGAGCCTCCTCGAACCGCCCACCCTCGAAGTGCGCCCACCCGAGGTTGTTCAACAGCGGCCCGACCCACCCCCGGACCTGCGCGTCCCCGGAAGCGCGGGCCAACTCGACCCCGCGCTGGGTCCACTCCTCCACCTTGTCCACCAACGCCGCCATGTGGGCGGCATCGACAGCCAAGTACGAATCCCCCCGATGCCCGGCCAGCACGAACGCGGCCGTGAACAACGGCAACGACTCGGCCGCCGCCCCGGAGGACCGCAACAACCGCCCCCGCTCCAACAGCACCCGCACCCGTCCAGCCGAGTCCGCCGGAGCCAGCGCCTCGGCGGAGTCCACCAGCGCGTGCCCGGAGGCGAAATCCCCGCGCAACCCGGCCACCCGCCCGAGCTGCGTCAGCACCTCCGCCCGCCGCCCGTCGTCCAGCGGTTCGGCGAGCTTCGCCCGGAACCGCCCCTCGGTCGCCGTCAGGTCGGCGAAGTCCCACATCTCCCGCAGCTCGTCCGCCATCAGCGCAGCGTAGGCACAGAACCCGCCCGGTCGCCCATTAGAGGCTCGCACCGGCGCGTTACGCTGGACACTTTCCCTTTGCCCAGTCCCTTGGGGAGTTCCCGTGCCAGCCGATCGCGTCGAGACCGTCGTCAGCCTGTGCAAGCGCCGTGGCTTCGTGTACCCGTGCGGTGAGATCTACGGCGGTACCAGGTCGGCGTGGGACTACGGGCCGCTCGGCGTGGAGCTCAAGGACAACATCAAGCGCCAGTGGTGGAAGTTCATGGTGCAGGGCCGCGACGACGTGGTGGGCCTGGACTCGTCGGTGATCCTGCCGCGCGAGGTGTGGGCCGCGTCCGGCCACATCGAGGCGTTCGTCGACCCGCTGGTGGAGTGCAACTCCTGCCACAAGCGGTTCCGCGCCGACACCCTGGTCGAGGAGTACGCCGAACGCAGCAGCAAGGCCGAGGGCGGGTTGGACGACGTGCCGTGCCCGAACTGCGGCACGCGCGGCCAGTACACCGAGCCGAAGATGTTCAACGGCCTGCTCAAGACCCACCTCGGCCCGATCGAGACCGACGAGGGCCTGCACTACCTGCGCCCGGAGACCGCGCAGGGCATCTTCACGAACTTCCTGAACGTGCAGACGACGTCGCGGAAGAAGCCGCCGTTCGGCATCGGCCAGATCGGCAAGTCGTTCCGCAACGAGATCACGCCCGGCAACTTCATCTTCCGCACCCGCGAGTTCGAGCAGATGGAGATGGAGTTCTTCGTCGAGCCCGGCACGGACGAGGAATGGCACCAGTACTGGATCGACGAGCGGTCCCGCTGGTACACCGATCTCGGCCTGGCCAAGGAGAACCTGCGGCAGTACGAGCACCCCAAGGAGAAGCTGTCGCACTACTCCAAGCGGACCGTGGACATCGAGTACCGCTTCCGCTTCGGCGGCCAGGAGTGGGGTGAGCTGGAGGGCATCGCGAACCGCGGCGACTTCGACCTCACCACGCACTCCAACCACTCGGGCGTGGACCTGTCGTACTTCGACCAGGCCACGAACTCGCGCTACCGGCCGTTCGTGATCGAGCCCGCGGCGGGTGTCGGCCGTCCGATGATGGCGTTCCTGCTGGAGGCCTACCACGAGGACGAGGCCCCCAACGCCAAGGGCGGCGTCGACCGCCGGGTCGTGCTGAAGCTCGACCGCAGGCTCGCCCCGGTGAAGGCGGCGGTGCTCCCGCTGTCGCGCAACGCGGACCTGTCGCCGAAGGCGCGCGACCTGTCGGCGGCGTTGCGGCGCAACTGGAACGTCGACTTCGACGACGCGGGCGCGATCGGCCGTCGCTACCGCAGGCAGGACGAGATCGGCACGCCGTTCTGCGTGACGGTCGACTTCGACACCCTGACCGACCACGCCGTCACGGTGCGGGAGCGCGACACCATGTCGCAGGAGCGCGTGTCGATGGACCAGCTCGAGGGCTACCTGGCCGCGCGGCTCGTCGGCTGCTGACGGGACCGGGGGCGGTGCGCCGAGCCGCCGCCCCCGGACCGGGTCAGTTGTCGCGGAACGTGTGGATCCGCGCCCCGAGCAGGTTGAGCCGCTCGGCGAGCTGCTCGTAGCCGCGGTTGATCACGTACACGTTGCGCAGCACCGAGGACCCCTTCGCGGCCAGCATCGCCAGCAGCACCACGACGGCGGGCCGCAGCGCGGGCGGGCAGATCACCTCGGCCCCGGACCAGTGGGTCGGCCCCTCCACGTACACGCGGTGCGGGTCCATCAGCGTCACCTTCGCGCCGAGCTTCGTCAGCTCGGTGAAGTACAGCGCGCGGTTCTCGTAGACCCAGTCGTGGATCAGCGTCGACCCCTGCGCGACCGCCGCGATGAGCGCGAAGAACGGCAGGTTGTCGATGTTCAGGCCGGGGAACGGCATCGGGTGGATCTTGTCCACCGGCGCGTGCAGCACCGAGGGCCGCACCACGAGGTCCACCAGCCGGGTCCGGCCGTTGGCCGCCGGGTACTCCTCGCTGCGGTCGTAGACCAGGCCCATCTCCTCCAGCAGCGCCAGTTCGATCTCCAGGAACTCGATCGGCACCCGGCGGACGGTGATCTCCGACGACGTCACGATCGCCGCGGTCACGAGGCTCATCGCCTCGATCGGGTCCTCCGACGGCGAGTAGTCCACGTCCTTGCGCAGCTTCGGCACGCCGTGCACGGTCAGCGTCGTCGTGCCGATGCCGTCGATCCGCACGCCCAGTTCCACCAGGAAGAAGCACAGGTCCTGGACCATGTAGTTCGGGCTGGCGTTGCGGATCACCGTGACGCCGTCGCGGCGGGCGGCGGCCATCAGGGCGTTCTCGGTCACGGTGTCGCCGCGCTCGGTCAGCACGATCGGCCGGTGCGGGCCGGTCGTGTCGCCGACCTCGGCGTGGTAGCTGCCCGCGGTCGCCTTGACCTCCAACCCGAAGGGGCGCAACGCGGTCATGTGCGGTTCGACGGTCCGGGTGCCGAGCGCGCAGCCGCCCGCGTAGGGCAGCTCGAACGTGCTCTCGTGGTGCATCAGCGGGCCGAGGAACATGATGATGCTGCGGGTCCGCCGCGCCGCCTCGACGTCCATGTTCGCCAGGTCGAGCCGGGCGGGCGGGACGACCTCCAGGTCGTTGGCGTCGTTCAGCCACCGGGTGCGGACGCCGATGCTGGCGAGCACCTCCAGGATCCGGTTGACCTCCTCGATCCGCGCGACCTTGCGCAGGATGGTGCGGCCCTCGTTCAGCAGCGACGCGCACAGCAGTGCCACGCCCGCGTTCTTGCTCGTCTTCACGTTGATCTCGCCGGACAGCTGGTGGCCGCCCTCGACGCGCAGGTGCACCGGCCCGGAGCGGCCGAGCGAGACGATCTCGGAGTCGAGTGCCTCGCTGATCCGGGTGAGCATCTCGACGGTCAGGTTCTGGTTGCCCTGCTCGATCCGGTTGATCGCGCTCTGGCTCGTGCCGAGCGCGTCGGCGAGTTGGACCTGGGTCCAGCCGCGGTGCTTGCGCGAGTCGCGGACGAGTCCGCCGATCCGGCGGAGGTGCTCGTTGGGTTCGGGAAGATCGCTGACCATGGCGGCGAAGATATCTCACTCGTGACGTCACGCTTGCCCGTGGGGTGCCCTTCGGCCTGTTTTCGGTGCTCACGTATGCGCTGGGTGAGATTTTCCGGGATTCACGACTTCGGTCGAGATGATCTTCGGTGGACCTCTCGCGACGGTGTGGATCAAGAGTCCATTTGCGCAGTTCAGGCGGTATGGGCGGTGGGCGTTCCTCGATTTTCCGGCCCTCGAGCTCTCATCGGATTCTAATGTAACGAATCGATAACGTCGTGAACACGGTTGGGGAGGCGTATCTCGACCGTGCGTATGCCCCAGTGAGCCGGCCTGAAACGCCGCTTCGGAAGCAACCCGACGACAGAGGTGAGCATCGAATGACCCGGACCGGTGGACGACACCAGATCTCCAGCAGAACGAAGATCGCCTCGATCGGCGCGGCCGTGGCGATCGCGGCTGGCGTGGTCGTGGTCACGACCAACACCGGCGATCAGGCTTCCGCCGACGGCGTGGACATCTCGCAGTTCGTCGACATCACGACGGTGCAGCCGAACGTCAAGCAGGTGAAGAAGCAGGGCAACGCGTCGAAGGGCACCTTCACCGTCAACTGCGGCGTCAACGAGAACGGCCACTTCAACGGCGACAACTTCATCGCCGCTCCGGGTGTCGAGAACGGTGCCGAGCACCTCCACGACTACGTCGGCAACCTGTCGACGAACGCGAACTCCACCAACGAGAGCCTCCAGGCCGCGGGCACCACCTGCAAGAACGGCGACAAGTCGACCTACTTCTGGCCCGTCATCCGCATCGACACGGCGGACGAGGAAGAGGCGAACCAGGTCGACCAGAAAGCCAAGCAGGCGCAGGAGAAGCAGGCCGCGGCCGACGTGGACGCGAAGAAGAAGGGCCGCCCGCAGCTGGTCTGCCCCGACGTGGCCAGCAAGCTCGACGAGGTCCCGGAAGAGCTCCAGCCCGAGGTCGACAAGGCCCTCGACGAGGTCGACCAGGTCACCGAGGAAGCCGAGAAGAAGCTCCCGGCCGCGGTGGACGCCAACGCCGTCGACGCCCAGGTCGTGAACCCGTTGCTGGAGAAGCGGAAGGCCATCCTCGACCGGATGACCCTCGCGCTGGGCCGCCCCGGCCGCCAGCCGATCGACTTCGGCGCACTCTCGCGCTGCTCGGTGAAGAAGCCCGACGAGGCCTCGCCCATCGGTGACGGCTCCGAGAACGGCGAGAAGCCGCCGGTGGAGGCCGACCCGGCCGACCAGCCCGACGACAACAACGAACTGCCCGGCAACGACGGCGAGATCCAGCGCCCGCTGAGCGCCGAGCTCACCTTCCGCGGCAGCCCCGTCGGCAAGGTCACCGCGATGCCGAAGTTCCTCCGCATCCTCTACGGCGACGCGAAGGTCTCCATCAACGGCACCAAGAACACCCGCGACTCGTGGACCTGCTCCGGCTTCGAGGACAAGGTCCAGATCGCCAAGTACGTGATCTGCCCCGAAGGCTCGAAGGTCAAGCGCATCCACGACTTCCCGAGCTGCTGGGACGGCAAGAACACCGACTCGGCCAACCACCGCACGCACATCGTGTTCCCGGACGCCGCCACCGGCAAGTGCGCCGACGGCTTCAAGGCCGTCCCGCAGCTGCGCACGACCCTCACCTACGACATCCCGAGGGACGTCCAGCTCAAGGGCCAGTACAAGGTCGACTCGTTCCCGAACGAGAAGCACAACCCGGTCAGCGACCACGACGACTTCGCGAACGTCATGTCGCAGAAGATCATGAACCGCCTCGTCAACTGCGTGAACTCCGGCAAGAAGTGCAAGGAGTAGCAACGACTTCCGCGTAGCAGTACGTGGAAGGAAGAAGGCCACCTCGGCGGCGGGGTGGCCTTTTTCCTTTTCCTGTGGGCTTTGGGGTCTCGCGGCTGCGGGTTTTTGGCGGGCTCACCCTGCTTATCCTCGGTGGTCACCCGGCGGCTGCTGCTTTCAGCAGGCGGCCCAGCGACTTCCGCTTCCAGCGGCACATCCAGCGGCTTCCGCTCTCAGCGGCTCGCGCCCGGCGACTGCCGCTCCCAGCGGCCCACCCGGCGGCCAAGATTTCCAGCGGGGCGGCCGATTTGACTCGGGGACCCCTCGATTTGGCGCTTGATCGGACATAAAGGGCAGGCTCAATGCCTGCCCGATCCACAAGTTTAAGCGCCAAATCCCCCGAGTAAAATCGGCCGTGCTTCCGTCGCCCCGGCCGCGAGCAGGTGGTGGGTCACCAGGAAGCTTCGCCCGGCCCTCGGCCCCGGCTCCCGGCCCCGGTCCTTGCCCCGCCCTCTGCCTTGCCCTGCCTCTGTCTTTGTCCCTGCTTTGTCCTATGTGGCGGGAAGTGGTGTGAGTGCGGCGCTGACGATCTTCGCGACCTGGTCCTTCGCCGCGTCCGTGGACACTCCTGTTTGGATGGTCAGCACTGCCACCGCGTAGCGGTTGTCCACGATTCCCGCGCTGTGCAAGTACACGTCACTGGGCAGGTAGTACATCCACCCCTGCTTCGCGTACGCGGCCCGGCTTCCCCGAGCGTTCGCGTCGAGCAGGCCGAAGAACTGGTCGAAGCCGTCTGCCGCTTCCTCCTGCGCTCCGGAGAGGGCGTCGACGATCAGGTCGCGGTCGGCCTCGGCCATCTTCCCGCTGAGGATGTACTGGTACAGCTTCACCATGTCGTCGGCCGTGATCACGACCTCGCCCCACTGCGACGGGTCGTCGGGGGAGTGCGTGCCGGTCATGCCCAGGCGCTCGGCCACGCGGTCGATCGCGGCCATGCCGTCGAACCTCGTCCACAGCGCGTCCATTGCCTCGTCGTCGCTGTAGGTCAGCGCGCGGTCGACGAGTTGGAGGTCGTCGTCGGACAGTTCCAAGCCGTTCTCCGCCCGTCGGTCGAGCATGTCGACCACGAGGATCAGCTTGCTCAGCGACGCGGAGTAGAACTGCTTGTCGCCGTTGCTCCCCACGACCTGGCCGGTCTGGAGGTCGAGGATCGCGACGCCCAGGTTCACCGAGTCGCCCGCTACCGCCTCGGCCGACGGCAGGCCCGCGCCGAGGTCGACCTGCGGGGCGGGCTCCGTCGTCGTGGTGGTCGGGGGTTCGGTCGTGGTGGGTTCCGGTGACGAGGTGGCGGCCGCCGGGGGTGCCGCGTGGACCCTCGCGTCGGCCGCCGCCGTGCTCACCTCGGTCGGCGAGCCGGTGTCGTACGCGAGGAACGCGGAGGAGGCGACCGCCACCAGCAAGGCGATCACCCCGTAGAGCCCGACACGTCGCGTACGTTCACCCACAGTTATTAACTGAACGCTCTACAACCTCGTGATGTCGAGCTTTTCCTCCTGTGCGGTTCCTGAAGACTCGTCCCGTTGCACTACGTAACCGCCACCGTGGGAGATCTCGGACACCACCTGGACCAGTTCGGTACCCCGGTAGAGCAATCCGGAGCCGTCGTCGGTGCAGTACGTGAGCGGCAGTTCGCCCGAGGCGACGGCCGCGTGCACGGCGGGCCGCCGGGTCTTCTCCGAGTCGTAGTGCACGCCGTTGCCGTAGGGGAGCAGCGCGAGGCCGTTGGTCACGACCCGCAGCTCCGGGCCGAACGAGTCGGTCGTGCCGCCCATGTGCCAGCAGATGGACCCGGCGGACACGCCGCTGAGCACGACCCCGGCCTGCCACGCCTCGCGCAGCACGTCGCCGAGCCCGTGCACCTGCCACACGGCGAGCAGGTTCGCCACCGAGCCGCCGCCCACCCACACCACGTCGTGGGAGAGCACGAAGCCCCGGAGGTCGTCGGTCGGCGGCATGGTGAACAGGTTCAGGTGCGAGACGTCCCAGCCGACGAGCTGACCCGCCTCGGAGAAGCGGGCGTTGCCCGCGCGCTGGTCGCCGTTCGCGGTGCCGATGTGGCACACGGACGGCCGTCGACCGTCCACCCCGGACAGCTCCACGGCGAAGTGCAGGAGCTTGCCGAACTCGAGGTCGGTGCGGTAGCCGGCCCGGTAACCGCCGGACGTGGCCAGGATGGTGGGTTCTGATGCGGGCATGGCGGCGATCCTGCCGGCCCGTGACACCTGTCATGGCCAGGTCGTGACGGTCGACCCCTCGGCGGGGCCCCGCGGCGCAGCACGATCGTCACATGACGCAAACAACCGCACTCCGCACGGCGGTGACCCTCACCGGCCTGCGCAAGAGCTACGGCGACGTGCACGCGGTGGACGGCGTCGACCTGGTCATCGCCCCCGGCGAGGTCGTCGCGCTGCTCGGCCCCAACGGCGCGGGCAAGTCCACCACCGTCGACATGCTGCTCGGCCTCACCGTGCCCGACGCCGGCGAGATCTCGGTGTTCGGCCAGACGGCGCGCCAGGCCGTCGTGACCGGCACGATCGGCGCGATGCTCCAGAACGGGTCGCTGCTCGACGACGCCACCGTCGCCGAGACCGTCGGCCTCGTCGCGGCGCTGCACCGCAAGCCGCTGCCGGTCGCCGAGGCTTTGGCCCGCGCGGATATCGCCGACCTGGCGAACCGCAAGTGCACCAAGCTCTCCGGCGGGCAGAAGCAGCGGGTCCGCTTCGCGCTGGCGCTGGTCTGCGACCCCGACCTGCTGGTGCTGGACGAGCCGACGGTCGCCATGGACGTGGAGACCCGCCGCCAGTTCTGGCGCGGGATGCGCGAGTACACCGACTCCGGCCGCACGGTCCTGTTCGCCACCCACTACCTGGAGGAGGCGCAGGAGTACGCCGACCGGGTGGTGCTGATGCGCGCGGGCCGGGTCGTCGCGGACGGCTCGGTGGCCGAGGTCCGGGCCACGGTGTCCGGCCGCACGCTGCGCGCCGTCGTGCCCGGCGCGACGGCGGCGGCGCTGGAATCGCTGCCCGGCGTGCAGGCCGTCGAACTCCGCGGCGACGCCGTCGCGCTGGCCTGCGCCGACTCCGACGCCGCCCTCCGGGCCCTGCTCGCCGGGTGGCCCGCCGCCCACGACATCGAGATCACCGCCGTCGGCCTCGAGGACGCGTTCCTCGCGCTGACCGCTTCCGAGGAGAAGAAGTGAACGCCCGGTTCCTGGCTCTGGAAGTCCGCCGCGCCGTCCGCAACACCCGGTACCTGATGTTCACCGTCGTCATGCCGACGGTGATGTTCCTGCTGTTCGTCAACCTCTACGGCGCCAAGGGGCAGGTGTTCCCCAACGGGCTGCCGGTCACCACGTCGCTGATGCTCAACATGGCCGTGTTCGGCCTGATGTCCGCGCCGCTGGCCGCGGGGGCCCGGATCGCCGTCGAGCGGAGTTCCGGCTGGCAGCGCCAACTGCGGCTGACCCCGTTGAGCAGCCTGGGTTACGTGCTCACCAAGGGCGCGCTCGGCATGGTCGTCGCGCTGCCCGGCATCCTGCTGGTGATGATCGTCGGCGCGCTCGTCGAGGACGTGCGGATGTCGGCCGTGCAGTGGGTGGAGGTCGCGGGCGGCCTGTGGCTGGCCACGCTGCCGTTCGTGCTGATCGGCATCGTCATCGGCCTGCTGGCCACCGCCGACGGCATGCAGGCGCTCACCGGCGTGCTGTCGATGGCGTTCGGCCTGCTCGGCGGCATCTGGATCCCCGCGGAGGTGGCCCCCGGCTGGCTCAGCGCGGTCATGCACGTCATGCCGACCTACTGGGTGAAGCTGGTCGGCCAGGCCCCGCTCGTGGGCGGAGCCGACCTGGGCACCGCGGTGCTCGTGCTCGGCGCCTGGGTCCTGGGGCTCGGTCTCATCGCCGCCAAGCGGTTCCAGACGGACACCGCACGGGTCTGAGGCCTACGGTGACCGGTGTGGTTCGCGCGGCTGAGGGCATGTGGCGAGGGGGATCCCGCTGGATCCTGGTGGGTCTGGTGTTCCTGGGGCTCTACATCCCGTTCATCGTCTACGGGGTCGTGGTCGACGACCAACCGCTGTGGCGGAAGGTCCTGCTGATCACCGGTCTGGTGGCCTACTCGCTCGGCTGGCTCGCCATGCCGTTCCTGGGCTGGGTGGACAAGCCCGTCCGGACGCGGGTGGTGGGCAGCCTGGCCCTCACCGCGGTCGGGCTGGCGGTGGTCTTCGGGCTCGGGCTCGGCTCGTCCGGGCTGATGGTCTACGTGATGTCGGCGACCGCGATGATCCTGCCGTTCGTGCCCGCCGTCGTGATCGACGGCTCCGTGCTGGTCCTGCTGGTCGCCGCCTCCTACCTGTTCGGCGAGATCGGCTCGGACTTCGACCAGTTCGGCACCCTGCTCTCGGTCTCGCTGGGGATGACCTTCATGGGCCGGATGCTGCGGGCCAACGCCGAGCTGCGGAAGGCCCGCGACGAGATCGCCACGCTCGCCGTCGCCGAGGAGCGCCACCGGCTGGGCCGCGACCTGCACGACATCCTCGGCCACAGCCTCACCACGATCACCGTGAAGGCCGGACTCGCCCGGCGCGTCCTGGAGAGCTCGGGGGACGTCCAGCGGGCGCAGGACGAGATCCGCGAGGTCGAGGAACTTGCCCGGCAGGCGTTGGGGGACGTCCGGGCCACGGTGTCGGGCTACCGGCAGGTGTCGCTGTCGGCGGAGGTCGTGGGAGCGCGGGCCGCGCTGCGCGCCGCGGGCGTCCAGCCGGACCTGCCGCACGCCGTGGACAACGTGCGGCCGGAGTTGCAGGAGGTGTTCGGGTACGTGGTGCGGGAGGGCGTGACGAACGTGCTGCGGCACTCCCGCGCGACGCGCTGCGAGGTCCGGCTCGGCGACACGTGGCTGGAGATGCGCGACGACGGCCGGGGCGCGGGGGACACCCCGGAGGGCAGCGGGCTGAGCGGTCTGGCCGAACGGCTGGGGCAGGTCGGTGGGAAACTGGCCGCGGGTCCGCTGCCCGACGGCGGGTACCTGCTGCGGGCGGAGGTCGCGTGATCCGGGTGTTGCTGGCCGACGACCAGGCGTTGGTGCGCGGCGCGCTGGCCGCGATGCTGGGCCTGGAGGCGGACATCGAGGTCGTCGCCCAGGTGGGGTCCGGCGACGAGGTCGTCGACGCCGCGAAGCGGTTCCAGGCGGACGTCGCCCTGCTGGACGTGCAGATGCCCGGCAAGGACGGCCTCACGGCCGCCGCTGACCTGCGGACCGCCGTGCCCGGCTGCCGGGTCATCGTGTGCACCACGTTCGGCCGCCCCGGCTACCTGGCGCGGGCGATGGCGGCGGGCGCGCTCGGGTTCGTGGTGAAGGACGCCCCGCCGGAGCAGCTGGTCGACGCCGTGCGGCGAGTGCACGCGGGCCTGCGGGTCGTGGACCCCGTGCTGGCGGCCGAATCCCTGGCCAGCGGGGCGAGCCCGTTGACCGACCGCGAACGCGACGTGCTGCTCCGCGCGCAGGACGGCGGCACGGTGTCGGACCTGGCCAAGGCGCTGCACCTGTCCGACGGGACGGTCCGCAACCACCTGTCGTCGGCCATCGGCAAGACCGGGGCCAGGACCAGGGCGGAAGCCGTGCGGCTGGCCGAGGAACACGGGTGGCTCTGATTCTGGGACGATGAGCGGGTGCCCCTCACTCCTCTCGCCAGAATCATGCGGTTGCTGCTGCGCACGGTGCTCGGCGGACTCGTGATCAGCGCCCTCGTGGTCGGCGGCACGGCCTTCCGGGTGTGGCAGGTGGCCAGGGACGACGACCGCACCCACGCCGACATGGCGGTGGTGCTCGGCGCGGCCCAGTACAACGGCGTCCCGTCCGCGGTCCTCGAAGCCCGCCTGGAACACGCCCGCAAGCTCTACGAGCAGGGCGTCGTCAACTACATCGTCACGACCGGCGGCAGCCAGCCGGGCGACAACTTCACCGAGGGCCAGGCGGGCAAGCTCTGGCTGGTCGACCACCAGGTGCCCGAGGACCGGATCGTCGAGGTCGGTGAGGGCAACGACACCCTGGGCAGCATCCAGGCGCTGGGCGTCGCCGCCCGCGAGCGCAACCTCAAGACCGCCGTCATCGTCAGCGACCCGTGGCACTCCCTGCGCGCCCGCACGATGGCCGAGGACGAGGGCCTGGACGCGTGGCCGTCCCCGACCCGCAGCGGCCCGAACGTGCAGACCAGGGAAACCCAGGTGTTCTACATCCGCCGCGAGACCGCCGCGCTGCTGTACTACCACCTGATGAAGGCCCCCGCCGGAGCCTTCGACGGCATCACGCTCTGACTACGCTGACCGGATGAGCCAGGGTTACTCGGAGCACGACGCCGCTCGGGTGGTCGAGGAGGAGCCGAAGGGCGCTTCGCCCTGGGGCGCCTTCGGCGAGCACCGCACCCCGTACGCCAGGGACCGGGCCCGTGTCCTGCACTCCGCGGCCCTGCGCAGGCTCGCGGGCAAGACCCAGGTCGTCGGGCCCGGCGAGGGTTCCGGTGTGCCGCGCACCCGTCTGACGCACTCGTTGGAGGTCGCCCAGATCGGTCGCGGCATCGGCGAGGCGCTGGGCTGCGACCCGGACGTCGTGGACACCGCCGGCCTGGCCCACGACATCGGCCACCCGCCGTTCGGCCACAACGGCGAACGCGCCCTGCACGCCCTCGCGGGTCCGTGCGGGGGCTTCGAGGGCAACGCCCAGACGTTGCGCATCCTCACCCGTCTGGAACCCAAGACGGCCCGCGGCCTCAACCTGACCCGCGCCTGCCTGGACGCCTCCACCAAGTACCCGTGGCCGCACACGCCCGGCATCACCAAGTTCGGCGTCTACCCGGACGACGTCGAGGTGTTCGAGTGGATCCGCGAGGGCGCGCCCGCCCGGCGGCAGCCGATCGAGACCCAGGTCATGGACTGGGCCGACGACGTGGCCTACTCGGTGCACGACGTGGAGGACGGCGTCCTCGCCCACCGCATCAGCCTGGCCGCGCTGTCCGACCCGTCCGAGCGGGCCGCGGTCGCCGAGCTGGCGGCGAAGCACTTCTCCGGCGAACCGGTGTCGCAGCTGGAGGAGGCCGCCCGCGAACTCCTGCGCCTGCCGGTGATCGCCGACCTCGCCCACGCCGAGTACGACGGCTCGCTCGGCGCCCAGGTGGCGTTGAAACGGCTGACCAGCGAACTCGTCGGCCGCTTCGCGTCGGCGGCGGTCATCGAGACCCGCGCGCACCACGGCGACGGCCCGCTCGTCCGCTACGCCGCCGACCTCGCCGTCCCGCGGCTGGTCGCGGCCGAGGTGGCGCTGCTCAAGGCGGTCGCCGTCCGGTACGTCATGTCCGACCCGGTCCGGCTGGCCATGCAGACCCGCCAGCGCGAGCTGATCACCGAGCTGGTCACGACCCTGGCCGAGCACGCCCCGGACGGCCTGGACCTCGCGTTCGTGCCCGCGTGGGAGGCCGCGGCCGACGACGCCGCCCAGTTGCGCGTGGTGATCGACCAGGTGGCCCTGCTGACCGACGCGGAAGCCGTGTCCTGGCATCGAACCCTGCTGGGCGGCGCCTGACGGTGGCAGACTCGGCCACGTCCCCTGCCTTGAGGAGTCCCGTGTCCGAGCACCTGGCGTTCGCCCTCGCCCTGCACGACGTCGTCGCGGCCGACCGGACGGCGAACGCGTGCTGGTCGCCCTACTCCGTGGCCAGCGCGCTCGGCCTGGCGTCCCTCGCCGCCCGCGGCGAGACGCGCGAGCAGCTCGTCGCCCTGCTGGGCGAGGACAACGCGGCCGTGCTCCTCGAGGGCGTGCCGGACGACGACGCCGTGTTCGCGGTGGCGAACACCCTGTGGGCCGCCGAGGACCTGGTGGTGGAGCCCGCGTTCACCGACGGCCTGGCGAAGTGGCCGGGCGCGAAGGTGCGGCTCGCGCCGTTCGCCGAGGACCCGGACGGCTCCCGCAAGCTGATCAACGCCGACGTCGCCGACACGACGAACGACCTCATCCCGGAGCTGCTCGGACCGGGCTCGATCGCCTACGACACCGTCGCCACCCTGGTCAACGCCCTCTACCTGAAGACCGCGTGGCTCGGGGCGTTCTCCGACACCGCGCCGCTGCCGTTCCACGCGCCCTCGGGCGTTGTGGACGTGCCGACCATGCGCCGCGAGGCCAAGTTCCGCTACGCCGCCCAGGACGGCTGGCAGGCCGTGTCGGTGCCCGCCCACGGCGGCATGGAGGCGCTCGTCCTGCTGCCCGACGGCGACCTCGACGCCATCACCCCCGACCGGCTGACCGGGCTCGTGGACGCGCTGGACTTCCGGCAGCTGGAGCTGTTCCTGCCCGCGCTGTCCGTCACGACGTCCACGACCCTCAAGGCCGCGCTCCGGCGGCTGGGCGTGGAGAAGGTGTTCGAGCACGACGGCGACCTGACCGGGCTCACCCCCGATCCGCGCGTGCTGGTCGACGAGGTCGTCCACGAAGCCGTGCTCAAGATCGACGAAGAGGGCTTGGAGGGCGCCGCCGCGACGGCCGTCGTGTTCCGGTCGCTGTCGTTCGAGGGCTACGTCGAACCGCTCACCGTCCGGGTGGACCGCCCGTACCTGCTCCTCGTGCGGCACGCCGGGACCGGGGCCCTCCACTTCCTCGCGCAGGTCGCAGATCCATCCTGACTGGTGATCAAGTCGTCCTTCGATAGTGGGGTTTCGGGCCGCAATGGGCGAATTAGCTGATCAGACGACCTAGCGTCACAGCATGACGAGCACCGACTCCACGGCGTCCAGTCGGGAACTGGGCGACGAGCTGCGGCGGCTGAGGGACCTGACCGGACTGGACGGGGCGCTGCTGGCCGACCGGCTCGGTTGGCACGCGACGACGCTCGCCCAGGTGGAACTCGGGCGGGCGCGCATCGGCGAGCTGGACCTGCTGCGCCTGCTCGTCCACTGCGGACTCGAGCGCACGGCGATCGACGGGTTCGTGACCCGGCACCAGTCCGCGGTCGAGCCCTACCTGTCCCGGCCCGGCTGCGACCGGCTGCCGGAGAACCTGCGCGCCCTCACGCTCGCCGAGGCGGCCGCGGAGGCGATCACCAGCTTCGACCTCGCGACCATCCCCGGCCTGCTCCAGACCGAGGACTACGCGCGGGCGCTGCTCGACCAGCTCGGCCTCACGCCGCCGGACGAGATCACGCCCGCCGTGCGCGCCAGGGTCGGCCGCCAGGCGATGCTGCGGCCGTACTCGGGGCCGTTCTGCACGTTCTTCGTCCACGAGAACGCGCTGCGGACGAAGGTTGGCGGGGACCGGGTGATGGAGGACCAGCTGCTGCGGCTGATCTTCCAGGCCACCAGCCCCCGCTGCGTGATCCGGATCGTGCCCGCCTCCGTCGGCGGCGCGGGCGCGCTCAGCGCCGGGTGCAAGCTCATCGAGTACCCGGACGCCGTGCCGCTGGTCTACACCGAGACCGAGATGACCAGGTCGTTCTCCACCGAGCCGCACGCCATCGCCCGGAGCCAGCTCATCTTCGCCCGGTTGGACCAGCTGGCCATCCAGCGGCAGGCGTCGCGGACGCTGATGATGGAGTACATGGCCGAGTACGACCGGCCTCGGGAGGGTGACGATGACCCGGACCTGGCGTAAGAGCAGCTACAGCGGCGGCATCGCGGACAGCGACTGCGTCGAGGTGTCGTTCGCGGACGACGTCGCCGTCCGCGACTCGAAGAACGCGCCGGGGCCGGTGCTGGCCTTCCCCCGCGCGCGGTGGCGGTCGTTCGTGCGGCGGGTCAGTCGGTAGGCGCGTCCGGCATCCTCAGGTGCAGCCGCATCCCGTGGCCGCGCTCGGCGGGCAGCGCGCACAGCAGCAGCGTGCCGGACTTGCCGTGGCGCACCTGCACCGCGCACGAGTCCCCGGCCAGGAGGGTGCCCGCCAGCAGGCCCGCGGCCTCGGGGTCGAGCTCGAGGGTGAACCCCTTCGACATGGTCATGGCTGGACCGTAGGGCTTTCCCGCCGGTCACATCAGTCACCCGGTGGTGTCACGTTTGGCGCGTCGCCCTCGCCGGAGGTGCCCGTCCGGGTGGCTCCGTGCGGGGAACCCGCTGGTCAGAGGCAGTGTCAAGCGAACGGCACGTGACCGATCTTGTCCGGGTTCGCCACGTCGAAGAGGCCGACGACCAGCCCGTCGCGCACCACCAGCGCGTCGACCCGGCGCGGCACGCCCTGCGTGGTCGCGTCGCCGGGGTGCTCCGGGATGACGATGCCCAGGTCGCCGTTGACCAGTGCCACGAACCCGGCCGCAGTGGGGTCGATCCGGTACTTGGCGACCAGCCCCAGCAGGAAGCGCGCCACCTTCGTCGCGCCCACCACCTCGTGGATCGCGGTGCGGACCTGGCCGCCGCCGTCGCCGATCGCCACGACGTCCGGGTGCAGCACGCCGATGACGGCCTGGACGTCTCCGGACGCCAGCGCCGCGAGGAACCGCTCCAGCACCACCCGCTGCTCGGCCAGTGCCACCCGCGGCGGCGGGGCGGCGTCGGCCAGCGCCTTGCGACCGCGGGACGCGTGCTGCCGGGCCGTGGGCGTCGAACAGCCCAACGCGGCGGCGATCTCGTCGAACGGCACCGCGAACGCGTCGTGCAGCACGAACGCCACCCGCTGCTCGGGCGTGAGCCGGTCCAGCACCACCAGCGCGGCCAGCCGCACGCCGTCGTCGCGCACGACGTGGTCCAGGGGGTCCTCGCCGGTCGAGGTGAGCGAGGTCACCACGGGTTCCGGCAGCCACGAGCCGACGTAGGACTCGCGCCGCACGGCCGCCGACCGCAACCGGTCCAGGCAGATCCGGCCGACCACCGTCGTCAGCCACCCGCGCAGGTCGCGGATGTCGTCGCGGGCCTCGGCCGTGAGCCCGGCCAGCCGGAACCACGACTCCTGCACCGCGTCCTCGGCGTCGGCCACGCTGCTGGTCAACCGGTAGGCCACGCCGATCAGGTGCGCGCGGTGCCCGGTGAACGTCCTCGCCAGCGACTGGTCGGCAGCGGTCACGAGCACCAGTGTGCCAGCACTAGACTCGACGACGTGGCAGGACGCATCCGGGAGAGCGACATCGCGCTGGTGCGTGACCGCAGCCGAATCGACGAGGTCGTGGGCGACCACGTGTCCCTGCGCAACGCGGGCGGCGGTTCGCTGAAGGGCCTGTGCCCGTTCCACGACGAGAAGTCGCCGTCGTTCAACGTCCGCCCGTCGCACGGCACCTACCACTGCTTCGGCTGTGGCGAGGGCGGCGACGTGATCAAGTTCGTCATGAAGATCGACCACCTCGGCTTCATCGAGGCGGTCGAGCGCCTGGCGGACCGCACCGGCATCACGCTGGTGTACGAGGGCGGCGGCTCCGCCGTCCAGCGCGACCGCGGCACCCGCACCCGGATGATCGAGGCGCACCGCGCCGCCGCCGACTACTACCTCGAGCAGCTGCGCACGCCGGACGCCCTGAAGGCGCGGGAGTTCCTGGCCGAGCGCGGCTTCGACGAGGCCGCCGCCGGGATGTTCGGCTGCGGGTTCGCGCCCAGCGGCTGGGACAAGCTGACCAAGCACCTCCTCGGCCGCGGCTTCGAGCTGGAGGAGCTGCTCAAGGCGCAGCTCACCAAGGAGGGCCGCCAGGGCCCGATCGACCGGTTCCACCGCAGGCTGCTGTGGCCGATCCGCGACATCAGCGGCGACGTCGTCGGCTTCGGCGCGCGGCGGATCTTCGAGGACGACCCGATCCAGGCGAAGTACCTCAACACCAGCGAGAGCCCGATCTACAAGAAGTCCCACGTCCTGTTCGGCCTGGACCTGGCGAAGAAGGAGATCGCGCGGCGGCACCAGGTCGTGGTGGTCGAGGGCTACACCGACGTGATGGCGATGCACCTCGCGGGCGTGCCGACGGCCGTCGCGTCGTGCGGCACGGCGTTCGGCACCGACCACATGAACCTGTTGCGGCGCCTGCTGATCGACGACGACATGAACGGCGAGGTGATCTTCACCTTCGACGGCGACGCGGCGGGCCAGAAGGCCGCCATGAAGGCGTTCGAGGGCGAGCAGAACTTCTCCGCGCAGACCTACATCGCGGTCGCGCCGGACGGCATGGACCCGTGCGAGCTGAGGCAGGACAAGGGCGACGTGGCCGTCCGCGACCTCGTCGCGCGGCGCACCCCGTTGATCGAGTTCGCCGTTCGCACGCAGCTCAAGGAGTACGACCTCGACTCGGTCGACGGCCAGGTCGAGGCGCTGCGCAAGACCGTGCCGCTGGTCGCGCAGATCAAGGACCGCGCCAAGCGCGACGGCTACGCCACCAAGCTCGCCTGGTGGGTCGGCTGGAACGACGAGGCCGCCATCGTCCGCCGCGTCCGGGAGACCGCGGGCGGGGGAGCGGCGCCCGCGCGGCAGCAGCGCCGGTCCGCGCCCCCCGTGGTCGACCCGTACCAGGCGGCGATGCCGGTGGAGACCGCCGCCCGCCGCCCGGACAAGCGCGACCCCAGGCTGTGGCACCAGCGCGAGGCGCTGAAGGCCGCGCTCCAGGTGCCGGAGGTGGCCGGGCCGTACTACGACGCCCTGCCCGACGAGGTGTTCAGCCACCCGATGTACCTCGCGCTGCACCAGGCGATCCGCGACGCGGGCGGCGCGTCGTGCGGCCTGTCCGGGCCGGCGTTCGTCGAGGCCGTGAGCCAGGCGTGCCAGGAGGACTCCGGCCGGTCCGTGCTGACCGAGTTGGCCGTGGAACCGTTGGAGTGCAAGGCGAACGACGAGTTCCGCCACGTCTCGGCGGTGCTGGCGCGGTTGCAGCAGATCCTCGTGTTCGGCCAGATCTCCGAGATCAAGTCGAGGCTGCACCGCATCTCGCCGGTGCAGGACCCGGACGAGTACCGCGCGCTGTTCGGCGACCTCGTGGCGCTGGAGGAGTACCACAAGGCGCTGGGCCAGCAGGCTGTTGGAGGCCTCTAGACATGACCGCGTTGTGGCGCAAGCTGTTCAAGCAGGGCCTGCCCGCCGGTTTCGACGGCGTCCTGGACCGCGACGAGGCCGTCATCGCCCACGCCCCGGTGCGCGGCGGCGGGTTCCTGGTGGCGACTTCGCTGGGCCTGTGGCTGCCCGGCCCGAGGCGCGTCGGCTGGCACCTCATCAGCAAGGCCACGTGGGGCGGCAGCGCGTTGGTGGTCGTCGAGGCGACCGAGGACGACGAGGCGGGCCACGCCGTCCTGCTCACGGACCTGCCCTCGCAGCGCTTCGTGCTGGAGGAACCGGGCAAGGTCCCCGAGGTCGTGCACACCAGGGTCACCGCGTCGTTCAAGAGCAAGCACCACATCGGCGACGCCTGGTACCTCCAGCGCAAGGTCCCCGGCAAGGGCGGCGTGACCCTCCAGGTCCGCCCCGATCCGGGCGCTGACCTGAACGCCGTCCGCGACATCGCGGCCGACGTGGCGGCGAAGATGAAGGACCTCAAGCCCTCCCAGTAGTACGCGCGTACTGTTACAGTACGGCCGTACTGTTTCGAGGAGGCGCACACCCATGTGGGATCCCACGAAGTACCTGGCTTTCGCCGACCACCGCTCCAGGCCGTTCCACGAGCTGGTGGCAAGAATCACCACGACGACTCCACGTCGCGTGGTCGACCTCGGCTGCGGCCCCGGCAACCTCACGGAAACCCTCGCCGAACGCTGGCCAGACGCGGCCTTGGAAGCCTTCGACTCATCCCCCGAGATGATCGAGGCGGCCCGCGCAAGGGGCCTGGACGCAACGGTCGCAGACGCCACCACGTGGACCCCGAAACCCGACACGGACGTCCTCATCACGAACGCCGTCCTCCAGTGGCTCCCCACCCACCCCCAACTACTCCGCCGCTGGACCGCAGAACTTCCCCAGGGTGCCTGGCTGGCCATGCAGGTCCCCGGCAACTTCCACGCGGACTCCCACGCCCTGGTCCGCGACCAGATCACCACCAACTGGCCAACCCTGACGGACACCCTCCGCGACCAAATCCCAGTCCTCGATCCAGCGGGCTACGCAGACCTCCTGGGCGACTGCGACGTGGACGCCTGGGAAACCACCTACCTCCAGCGTTTGGAAGGCCCTGACGCCGTCCTGGAGTGGATCACCGGCACCGCCCTCCGCCCAGTACGCGCCATCCTGGACGACACCGCCTGGACCACCTTCCGCGCCGAACTGGCCCCCAAACTCCGCCGGGCCTACCCCCAACGCCAGGACGGCACCACCTGGTTCCCGTTCCGCCGCGTCTTCGCCGTGGCAAGAGTCCGCTAGCCCCCGGACGCCTTTAACGCCGCGCTCAGCCTTCCCTCTTGGCGGCCGCGGTCGGCTTCCCGGCACTCCCCGCCCGCCGAAGGCGACTTTTGACCAGCGACTGGGCCCGTTCCGCCGCGGGCGACCTTTGACCTACCACCGGTCCGCACCCGCCGAAAGCGACCTCTACCCGCCGAAAACGCTCCTGGGCGGACAGGCGTTCCCGCCTATGATCCCTTTGACCTGCGGCGAACACGTCACTGCCGAAGGCAACTTTTGACCACTGGGCAACCCTCGTCGCAGGCCCCTCGACCGCCGTCAACCTCTCCCACCGGCCGCGACCCGTCGACCCGTGGTCAACGCTTCTCCCGCCGCCAGGCGGCCCTCCCCAAGGTGGGGCTGCCCCGCCGTAGGCGACCCACGCCCGCGGTGACGTGTTCCCCCAAAGTGGGCGACTTTTCATCCGAAGGAGGCCCGCCGCAGGCGACTCTTCACGTGTGGTGAGGTCTTCCCCGCTGTAGGCGACCTTTCGCCCGGAGCAGGTGTTGGCCCGCCGCAGGCGACCTTTCGTCCGAGCCGGTCGCTTCTCCCGCCGCAGGCGACCCTTCGCCTTGAAGTGGGGCTAGGCCCGCCGCAGGCGACCCTTCACTCGCGACGGCCGTCCGCCCGCAGCAGGCGACCGTTCACCTGCGCTGGGTGCTTCCCCCGCCGGAGGCGACCGTTGATCGCCTCCGGCGGGCGCAGCACCCGTTCACGCCCGCGGAATCACCGACTCACGCCGAGCCTGCCCGTTGGTGCCGTTGGTGCCGCTGGTGCCGTTCGTGCTCGAGTGGGCTCGATGCCCGAACCCGGTCTTCTCCCCGACCTTGGCCCGCACGATCCCAGCCGCTCCCTGCACCGCGGGGTGGTCGGCAAGCCGCCGATAGGTCCGGACAATCTGGTCATACCGCCCACGCCCGGCCCGCGCACCCAGCACGTAACCCACAGCGGCGCCCAGCAGGATGCCCTTCATGGAGGTCTCCTCTCGTGTCGTGCCTGGTAGCACCCATCTTGTCGCATCAGAGGGGGGTGTGTGCGAGCCCCGTTCCGCATGCGCTAGAGTTCTCACCTGTCAGGCCGAAGCGGCCAGGCGAACAACAGAACATTCCCCCTTAGCTCAATGGCAGAGCATTCGACTGTTAATCGAAGGGTTACTGGTTCGAATCCAGTAGGGGGAGCCACTAGACGGCCCCAGGTCCCCGGACCTGGGGTTTTCTCGTTCATGGCCCACGGGTACCCACCATCGCCCGCACGCAACCAGCACCCCCACCGCTTTGTCACACGATCGGGCGCATTTCCCCACCGCACCCACCCAAACCACATCAGCGACAGAAGAACCCGAGGTTCTTGAGACGCGCGGATCGCTGATCGGTACTCTCCACAGCGCGGCAGCGCAACCCACGTTCCAGGTGGGCTGCGACACGTGCAAGGGGCAGTAGCTCAGCTGGTCAGAGCAGCGGACTCATAATCCGTCAGGTCGAGGGTTCGAACCCCTCCTGCCCCACCACTTTACCAGCAAGAACAAGCTTTTCAAGATCCACTGAAGATCATTTGTCCATGGCCTTGTCCATTGACACTCGTGTGCCCATGGATCCATGGGCACACCGCAGAGCAGTGACGACGCTCGAACACGGGGCAGCATCCGCGTCCGAGGCAACTCACTCCAGGTCCGCGTATTCGCGGGCAAAGACCCGGTGACGAACAAGGACGTCTACCTGTCCGAGACGGTCAAGGGCACCGACAAAGCCGCCCAGAAGACCGCAGCGAAGACCATGACCCGGTTGCAGGCGGAAGTGGACGCGCGGCGCTCCACGAGCACCGCCGTGACGTTCTCCTACGCCGTCGACGAGTGGCTGCGCACCTCCGAACTGGAGGACAACACGCGAGACACCTACGTCGGCTACATCGAACGCACCATCCGACCTGCGCTCGGCAAAGTAGGCCTGAAGAAGGTCACCGCCCGTTCGCTGGAGAACCTGTACGCGGACCTTCGACGCTGCCGTGTCCGCTGCGACGGCAAGCCATTCATCGAGCACAAGTCGACCGACGAACACGACTGCCAGAAGTCGAAGTGCAAGCCCCACGCGTGCAAGCCCATGGCGGCGTCCACCGTGCGCCAAATCCACTCCATCATCAGCGGCACGCTCAACGCCGCCGTCCGCTGGGACTGGATTGCCGCCAACCCCGCAAAGGTGGCTCAGAAGCCACGTCAGACCCCGCCGCAGCCTGACCCGCCGTCACCCGCCGAAGCGGCCCGCCTCGTGGAAGCCGCATTCGAGATGGACGACGACTGGGGCACCCTCGTGTGGCTGGTCATGACGACCGGCGTCCGACGCGGCGAGATTTGCGCCCTCAAGTGGTCCCGCGTGAACCTCGAAGAAGGCATCGTCGAAATCCGCCGCAGCTACACGCTCCGCCGTGGCGTCGGCAAGGAGAAGGACACCAAGACGCACCAGATGCGCCGCATTGCCCTCGACACGGAAACCGTCGTGCTCCTCATCGAACACCAGCAGCGTTGCCGTGAGTGCTACGCGGAACTAGGCATCGAACTCACCGATGACATGTACGTCTTCACCGGCGTGTTCAAGGCCGACCCCACCACCCCGTATTCGCCACACGCCGTGTCGAGCCGCTACAAGGACATGGCCGAACGCCTGAAGATCAAGACTCACATCCACGCCCTGCGGCACTACTCGGCCACCGAGTTGCTGACGGCCGGAATCGACCTGAGGACCGTTGCGGGTCGACTCGGCCACGGCGGGGGAGGGGCAACCACCCTGCGGGTTTACGCGGCCTGGGTGGCAGCCTCAGACCGCAAGGCAGCCGAAATCCTCGGATCGAGGATGCCGAAGCGCAACCCGAAGTGAAATCACACGAGCAGCGCGTCAAGCCGCCGGCGCTGCCGTGTTGACCCGATCTGCGCCGCCAACAACCGCGCGTGCCGTTCGTGCTCGGCCGCCAACTCCCTTTCACCGGTAGCTGTGAACACCTGCACGAGATCCACCCGCAGCGCCGTCGCCGCACGGGTGAATGAGGGGTCCAACCGGTCCAGCACGTCGGACAGCACCCCGATTGCTTCCGGCTCCCCAAGTCGAGCGAGCGCGTTCCCGCGCCAGCGCTCCAAGTGCGTGGCGTCGAAGACCAGATAGGGCGACTCGGCGGACTCGGGTCGCGCGCTCATCAACCGCAACGCGTCATCGAAGGCACTGAGGCATTCCAGGGGTTCCCCATTGGCCGCCAACGCCTCCCCATGTCCGGCCGTCAACCACGAGTAGAGCAACTTCGACGTCCGTCCCTTGGAAATGGTGCGCGCGTGCTCCGTGAGTTCCACGGCCGCGCGCGTGTCGCCAATGTCGAGCAGCACGACGGCCTGCCCCGCGCACGCGTAGGCCTCCAGTTCGCGCGAGCCGGATTCCTTGGCTGCCGTACGAGCGCGGTTGTAGTGGTTCCACGCGTCGCTCACCAACCCCTGATCAAGCGATTGCCACCCCGCGAGCGTGGACGCGTCCACGAGCACCTCGGCCAGGTTCGACCGCATGGCCGGATCCAGCGCGTTGCCCAACGCCTGTTCCATCTGCTCGATTTGCCCGCGAAGTTCACCCAGTAGAGCGGACGCCCCCAACCGCCGATCGATCACCCGCGTGATGTCGAGTTTCTTTCGCAGAAGATCGATCGTCTGAGCGTCGACGTTCCTCCCCGCCGCGATCCTCGCCCGGAGGCTCAACGCGTCATCCGAGGAATCACCCTGCCCGGACTCTGCGGCGGGCACCGGTCGAAGCAGACGTTCCACGGGCACGCTGAACATCTCTTCGAGCAGCTTTCGCGTACCTGCCCGGACAGGTCCAAGCGACCGCCCGTCATCACGGCCACCGGACATCAGTCGGTGCAGGTGACGGGCGCTCAACGTCGCGTCGATGCCGTGTTC
Organism: Umezawaea sp. NPDC059074; assembly: GCF_042738955.1. NCBI lineage: Bacteria > Bacillati > Actinomycetota > Actinomycetes > Pseudonocardiales > Pseudonocardiaceae > Umezawaea > Umezawaea sp. NPDC059074. The sequence continues at coordinate 1,946 of NZ_JBHYHC010000032.1, read as the reverse complement.
GCGCGCGAACACTTCGGCGTCCTCGCTGAATTCCTCAGCGGTCTGCCCCCGTTGCCGCACCAACTCGCCCAGCAGCGTCCGAGCACGCTTGCGCTCCGAATTCATCGGCTGGCCTCCGTTCGCCAATGTCAGCGCTGACGAGTCTAGGTCGCCACATGGCCAGATAGGTCATTGCCAGGTCATTTACCCCCGAACGGCATCAAAGAAAGCTGACATCTGCGCACCTGATGTCAACGGAGGCGGGTGGAACCGGTGTTGAGCAACTTGGCAGGTGATGGCCCAGGGATCGTGCTGTTCCTGATCTGGCTGGTGCTGCCACCGGTCTACATGGTGGTGATCGGCAGGCGGTACGCCCAGCAGTGCGCGGAGAGCGCCTACGAAGCCGTGTGGGCTCGCGAAGAGCTTCGGCAGGTACTCGACGACCTCCGCGCGGTTCCTGAGCCTGAAGAGCCCGTCACGGTCCCGCTGGCCCGCCAGTACCGCGCCGAACCGAGTGCACCTCCCGGACGACATCGGCTGCGCACGGATCGATCCGTTCTGCTCGCTCGCACGGGCACGTGAACACCCTCGGGATGAACTAATGATCAACAAGTCGACTTATCGAGGTGTCGCCTCGTGATCCGGGACCTGCGGCTGTTCCTGGCATCAGTGGCCGCCGTCAACACCGAGACCGCGCACTACATCTTCGGACTGATGGATGCGAACAACAATCTCTCCCTGTCCGAGTTCGACCCGGACCGCGAGGAAGCCCTGGGCACGCAGATGGTGCGACTCGGCGAGACCTTGCAGGAACGCGCTCGCGACCGTCGCCGGACCGTAGAGGGAGGCCAGCAACCGTGACGCCCGACAACGAGACCAAGCAGCAACGCACGACCACGGCCCAGAGCCGCGAACTCGGAGCCGAACTCAAGGCCGCCCGCCGACGCGCCGGACTCCGTGGAACCCGAGTCGCCGCTGAACTGGACTGGTCCACAGCGAAGCTCTCCAAGTTGGAGAAGGGGTGGCGCGGCACGAGCGAGTGGGAAATCGGCGTCCTGCTCGGGAAGTGTGGAACCGACAAGCCAACCCGAGACCGCATCATGCGTTTGATGCGCGAGCACCACACCGGGCACTTCCTTCGATCGCACTCCGACGAGCCCGCCGACGTGCTCCTGAGCCTGAACCTGCACGAGCGGTTGGCGACGTCGCTGACCTGTTACGAGCCGTTGGGGATCCCGGCCTTGCTCCAGAGCGAGGACTACGCCCGCTCACTCCTGTTCTCAGCCACACATCCCCCGGTCACGGTGGAACCTGCGGTTCGACGTCGGATGGACCGGCAAGGCGTGCTGTCGGGAGAGCACGTTGACGGGTTCGCGTTCTACATCCACGAGGCCGCGCTTCACCTGTGGGTCGGTGACCGGGCGACCATGTCCGGCCAAGCCGAACGACTGGTGCACCTGAGCACACACCCGAAGCTCACCCTCCGGGTGATCCCCACGGGCGCGGGCAACCATCCCGCCCTGCACCACGCCTCTACGGTGCTGACCTTCCGCAACGGGCTAAAACCGTTGGCGTACGGTCAATCCGACGTGAACACCGCGTTCGTGGAGGACGAACAGGCCATCAAATCCCACCTGGCCAAACACGTGGCGCTTTCGGCGCTCGCGCTCGATTCAACGGAGTCCCGCAAGGTCCTCACCGAGTGGGCGAACGACCACAGCCGCCCGAATGAAGACCTCCAAGCTTCCTGAGACTGCCGGCCCCCGCCTCCGCCTCCGTGGGGTCGGCACACCAGGGGCCGGTACGGCGCGTGCCGACACCCACGCCGTACCGGCCCCGCTGACGTGACGGGTTGCCGTGGGGGGCGGCCGCGGTGGGGGTTTGGGGGGGCCACCGCGGCTATAGGGGGGGGTGTGGCGGTTCCGGTTTGAGTTTGTAGTTTTAAAAAAAAACAAACCACCCGAACG